>NZ_JASAUS010000375.1:0-2782 GCF_029953005.1 Bradyrhizobium sp. Mp27
CCGGCGGCTCTTCTTCGTCATCTTCGCTCCTGATTCGCAGCAAGAATCCTCGCCGCTGTCAGGCAGAAAATCCACTCAAGCTACTGTCCGAATTTGCGGGGCCAGCTCTTGCAACCGCAATTTATGTCTGCTTAGGATGAGTGGCATAACGCAAGCTGAGCAGAATAACACCGCTAGCCACCCGATGCCTCACGTCACTCGATTACATCGTCGGCACGAGCGAGAAGCGTCGCCGGCACGCTAAGACCTATTTGCGGTCGCACATTGATTACCAATTCGAATTTTGTCGATGCCACCGCCAGCTGGGTGAGGTTTGGCCATCGACGGCGCGGAGATCGAGACCAAAAAAGCCCTGTGACGTCTGTAAAAACCTGAGTTTTCGCGTCATTCAGGTCCAATAATCAGGAATGCCGCTTGTTTCCTTGCAACGTCGGTTCCGAACTTGGAACTTCCGGCTTTGGAGTTCGTTCAGCCGGGATAGGAGAAGCGCCATGATCCTTGAAAGCTTCGATCGCCGTACACTCGCCAACATGGAAGCCGCGCTTGAGCGGATCTGCGACGGCAGACCGGACGGGGCTGATCACGAATTAAGATCCTTGATTGCCGACAGCATAGTCGCCTGCGCGAGTATAGGGTAGACGTCGATCGGCGCTCTGACCGAGGCGGGGGAGGCTGCGCTCGCACGCCGGGCCATTTCAGACAGGAAGCAGGCCTGAACCGTGCTGCCATCGGCGGTCGGCACCACGACCTCGCCGTCGATGATCGCGGCATTAGCCTTGACGTGCCAAGCGTCGTTGGCGACCTTCCGGAAGCGATTGGTCCAGTCGTGACCCCGCCGCGTGAAAACCTTCACTACTTCGTTAGCGAGATGCACCTAGACACGATAGCCGTCGAACTTGATTTCATGGATCCTCGCTCGCCGGACGGCACGCGGTCGATCGAGGCCGCCAGGGCCGGCTCGATGAAGCCGGGGAAGGGCGCCTTGACGCCCAGCGCTTCCGGCTTTTTTCCCTGGAAGGCCATCGCTACACCAGGCGAAGACTGAATTGCTGCAGGTCTTGTGGTGAATAGCGATCCACAAACTCCTGCAGGTACGAAGGCACGTCGCTCAGTTGCAGATTGCAACGACGCTGGATCTCGCGGGCAATGTCCTGGGAAACATCTTCCGACCAGCGTTCGGCCGTGTTGAAGGCGACTATCCGGAGCGGCTTGCGATATTCTCCGGCAAGCAGATCCTGGATGACGGTTTCCAGCGCCCTCTCAACGTCTGCTTCGCGCCAGGCGTTGCCGTTGCGGCCGAAGTTGCTTGTGACCAGGTAGATAGTCTCGCCACCGTTCGGGGCGATCGACATAAGCCATCGGGATTGACGCATAAGCAACTCACGCAACGGAACCGGGATTCAATTTGAACTGGGCCAATTCGTTCCTGTCGCAGTGCGTACGCAGTTGGATCAGTCGGCACAACAGCGCGACGGTATGAATAGGGGGCTTCTTAGTTCACAGGCACGTTTTTGGGGATGACCGGATTAGGAACGCCTCCGATTGCCCCTAGTTGAGGGTCTGGAGAAGGCCCATGAATAGGCGAATTGATGAAGCCGTTGCGGCCCGGGCCTACGAGTTGTGGGAGCAGGCAGGTAAGCCAGAGGGCCGAGACGAAGACTTTTGGCGCTTGGCCGAGCAGGAATTGCTCAACGAGGATCAAAGCTCACCTCGACGCACACCGGATACGCTTTAGGCGAGGGCTACCCGGCATACCCCCGCTTGCCGGCTATCATCTGCCCTGCGCAACCCTGAGGAAATTTGGCGGCGGTCTTTCTAAGCCACCATGGAGAACCGGTCCAGTGCCGGCAACGTCTCGGCCCTGACTGTCCGCAGACGGATCGTCCGTCATCTCCATTGAGAAGCCGAAGGGTTTGGAACGCTTCCCGTACAGATATTTAATTTAGTCGCGGATTTCGAGCGAGTTGCCGCGTCCTGGTATCAGAGAAGGTCGAGTTAATGGCTTCTGTCAAAGCGGAATTGGATAGATACTTTGAATTGTTCCGGCGACGGGTGCCTACGAAGGTGTCGACCTTCATTCTGTGGCTACGAGAACCGTCCTCGTTTTGGGTCCGTGTCGTTGTCGCCGGGTTGCTCATCCTAGGAGGCGTCTTCAGCTTTCTGCCTATCTTCGGCCTCTGGATGCTGCCTCTAGGCCTTCTTCTTATCGCACAGGACATTCCTATTATCCAGAAGCCTCTTCTCATGGCTTTGAGGTGGATCGAGGCCAAGTGGGAGCAGCTGAGAGCGCTCTTTAAGAAGAAACCATCAGGCTGATGGATTGATCCGGCACGCTCACTCTATCCGGAGCGTCACCCGATAAGCGGGCGCCAAACAACTGCACGACCTGCGTATCGGTGCCGCACAAGTCACCTTGCCGCGCGGTGAAACACCTCGCGACGATGAGTAGCATTGCTTCTTTGATCGCCCAGGTCGTTCTTCTTGGAGAGCAGATCTTGTCGATCGTGGGTGCGCTCTCGCGAGAGGCCAGCACATGATTGAGCTTTGGAACAAGTGGTCCGGGACCTTGGCCTTTGTCGAGGCGCTGGCAGCCGTCGTCGTTATTGCCGTGGTGACCGCTGGCATTCTTATGCTCATTGAGAACCAGCGGCATAGGACAAAACATTGATGGGGAGAGCTGGCCCCGGTTGTTTGGACAGCGCCCCGCTGGATTTAAGTGGATTCCTGCCGGGTTATGCTGAACGCGGGGCTTTACGGTTTTGTCGTTGCGTCGGGAGGGCGT
>NZ_JASAUS010000376.1:0-2774 GCF_029953005.1 Bradyrhizobium sp. Mp27
CGGCGGCTCTTCTTCGTCATCTTCGCTCCTGATTCGCAGCAAGAATCCTCGCCGCTGTCAGGCAGAAAATCCACTCAAGCTACTGTCCGAATTTGCGGGGCCAGCTCTCTCTCACCGAACAATGTGGTGCTTGTCGTCAGCCGAGCGTTTCAAGGTTTGGGGGCCGCACTGTTAGTGCCGGCCAGTTTGGCGATGTTAGGGGCAACCTTCGGCGAGCACGAGCGGAGTCAAGCAATCGGGATATGGGCGGGCGCAGCAGCATTGATGATGGCAGCGGGTCCGTTGTTGGGCGGCTGGCTGGTCGATCAGGTATCCTGGCGGGCGATCTTCCTCCTCAATGTCCCGCTCGCCATTGCCGCAGCTGGGCTTGCGCTTCGTTTCGGCTGCGAAAGCAAAGATCCCCGGGCGCACCAGCTCGACTGGGGCGGTGCCGCCTCTGTGGCGATTGGCCTTGCTGCGATTACATGGGGGTTGACCGCCATTCCAGGGGCGGGATTTCAGGACAAAATAGTGCTGGCCGCCTTAGGAGTAGGGATCGCCTTCCTAACGTCGTTCATCGTAATCGAAGCTCGTCTCCATGAGCAGGCGATGATGCCGTTATCGCTCTATCGATCGCGCAATTTTGCAGCGACGAATGTATTGACGCTGTTGCTCTACTTCGCGCTCGGAGGCGCGCTCTATTATCTGCCGTTCGGTTTGATCCGCCTGGGTAACTACTCCTCGACACAAGCCGGCGCGGCTTTGCTGCCTTCTGCCCTGATAATGGGGTTCGGGTCATTGTTCGCTGGAACGATTGGCGACCGTTTGGGGGCGCGCCTACTGCTCACTGTTGGCCCCATCGTTGCGTCCTGCGGGTTAGCGATGCTCGCGTTTATCGATCTAAGGCAACAATCTTACTGGGCTGGCGTTTTTCCGTCGATGCTCTTGCTCGGCGCGGGGATGGCAATCACGGTTCCGCCGCTGACATCAACCGTGATGGCTGCCGCCGGTAAAGCCCACGCCGGCATTGCGTCGGGCGTTAACAACGCGGTCGCTCGAGTAGCTGGGTTGCTTGCGGTTGCCGCGCTCGGGGCTGTGTTCTTTGATGATTTTTCGCATCATCTTACCGGAACGACGCCTGCGCAAGCCATCGAAGCGTTAAACGTCGTGATGTCTGGGCAGCCCGGCGCTAACGCGGAGGCGATTGCCGCATTTGAGCGCGCGCTACATGTGATAATGCTGGTGCCCGCGAGTTGTGCCGCACTGGCTGGTCTCGCTGGCTGGGTGTGGATCGAGCCGGACAGCGTACGTGCAAGCAACTAAGATGCTGTTGGCGACCAGCTGACTGACTTACACAACCGGGTGCAGGATCTTTCCATAACCCTAGAGAATTCGGTCTTGGTCAAAAATGCGAAAAGCTCAGCGTGAGCGAAAATCTTGTTCGCTAAATCCCCTTCAACAGACTTTGACGGAGCATGCGGCACATGCGGATGGGGCAGAAAGTCGAGATGGGTCCAAGTTATTCAAAGCATCTGGTCGGCGCGCGCAATCAATTTTCCGACAGTTCAGAGCTCACCGATTTCGCGTCTCAAGTTGAAGATCAGCTGTGGGATGTTGGTTAGCTTGGTCTCTCAGGAGGTTGTCCATACTCTTACTACCCCTCATATTCTGAATTGCAGCTGCGCGAATTTTCGGGGGCTGCCGGCCGTTGACGGCGACGATGGGAGGGATCGAGTCACCCCTCCCCCCGGTCACAGCGCTACCGGGAGCCATCGCATGGAACGCTCGGACGACCGGTAACCGCGTTGTGCAGTTCGATGTCAGAGACAAGCGCAACAACCAGATCGAGGACGTTGTCCTCGTCCAAGTCCGGAGTGACTCCCGGCGCACCAGAAGGCAGAAGGCTAGCCCCCTGCAATCGCCTGGCGATCCCGGTGCTTCGCGAGCGCGGGAATTCTAGGTGCCGCTCGATCGCGTCCATCGCAGCATTAAGCGAGGCCATGGCGGCACATTCTCCTCGAAATTACGATTTGTCGGGTAAAGTGTGAAAGGCGCCAAGCGGCTCCACGGTCTAACGGCCGGAAAAAAGGACGCCAGTCAGGCCGGCACCGAAGTGCGCGTCACGTCTCGGCAGAAACCTGCCTATAAGGACTAAAGAGGCTGGTGGCGCCGAATGCTAAAACGCAAGGGCTCTTTTTGATAAATAATCAAAACTCGGATTAAAATTCTGCGTGCCTGGCCCACTGGTTTGTTTGGCGCCTTGCTCCAAGAGATAAGGACCACTCCAGGGGTGGTTCAGGCTCTGGCGCGGTCACCCCCGCCTACCGCTCGCCAAGCTGCACGCGTCATCCCGCAGGTTTTCGAAAAATGACACGGGCCAAAATTTTCCTCCAAATCTCGGGTTTTAGCGTGCGATTGTGCTGATGTTGATGAAGTACTCGCCAAACTGGCGCGTCTTCATGGACCGCCTCGACCGAGAGTTTCCGCAGTGGGGCAGCAACATGATGCTGCCGTTCCCGGACAACTACGACCCGCCAAGCGAAACCGCCGCGTAGTTACTCGCGGTCTAGTTCGATCCCTTTCGAAAGGCGCGACATCTTGTCGGCCTTAGTGGCTTATAGCGGAGGGGGCCCGGCGCACCGGCTCCGCCGCAGGCGCATGCGCCGGTCCTGTATGGGTCGATCTACTAGTACCCACTTTTCTTGGAACGTGAGTCGTGATTCAAGGTCGGGATGATACCCGAAGCAAGAGAAGTCCACCTTTCGAGGAAAGATCGCAAGGTGCTTGAGGCGTGC
>NZ_JASAUS010000377.1:0-2768 GCF_029953005.1 Bradyrhizobium sp. Mp27
CGGGCGTGGCGTTCGCGGTTGGAGGTGATGGGGTTGGCTTCGCAACCGAATCCTACGCCGCATCAGCGCTTTACCCCTCAGGCGCACTCTTACGAATAAGACGGGCTAGCTTCCTGGCGTACTCACGCTCCCAAAAACTAGTACGAGCTGAACTTGCAACGGCCGGCTGGTTGCCATCAGGCAGCTCGCGGAGTGAAAAGAACACTAAGCTTGAAATCTCACGGCTCATCCAAGCTGAACCAGCTTGTGCTCACCGGGCAGACCACAAAGTTCCGGCACATGCACGTGCCTTGGACGCTAGCTCCGCAATGCAGCGAACCTCGACACTCGTTCGTCCGCCTTCCACCCAATGTAGGGAAGTTGACGCGGCACGCTCTTAGTAAGCTCCTGCAGAACAAAGGAATTGCTCCGGCACGCGGCTTGCTACGTTGAGGACGTCATCGCCAATCGTCGTGCGGTGATCTTCGGAGCGGCCCCGGCTCGTTATTGGGGGCCTGGTGCTCCGACGATTTGCCGTGCGGCGATACTTAGCGAGCGCGACTACAACTCGGGAAAGTTCAGGGCAATCTTTATGCGATCAAGAGTTCTCTTTTTGGGGGCTGCGACCATGGCGATCGCCACAACGGGTACAGCTATGGCGAAGCTCGGGCGAGAAGCCCTGCCACCGTCGGTGTGGAACTGGTCCGGAGGCTACATTGGCGGGCATGTAGGCGGCGGGTACGGTCGAACCTCTTTCACCAATCCGTTCGGCCCACCGATCTACGGCGACGTCGTCGATATTCCCTCCTTCGTCGCAGGTGGCCAAATCGGCTACAATTGGCAGAACAATAGTTGGGTGTACGGCCTCGAACTGGATGCCAGCGCAGCTGTCGCGAGCGGCTCAAACACCTGCCTCGCAGCCTCAGACTTGATTGTAAGCGCAAACTGCAACGCAGCTCCGAACCTCTTTGCGACCGGGACCGGTCGCATCGGTTACGCCTTCGGCTCGCTCGGGCAAACGCTTGCCTATCTCAAGGCAGGTGCAGCCTGCAAAATAATCGAGGCGACATCGTCAACAACTTTGAAGGGGGCGACCTGCCACAGGAGAAAACCCATTTCGACTATGGCCAAGTTGGTGGCGTCATCGGGCTCGGTGTGGAGCAAGCCCTTACGCCTTCATGGTCGGTGAACGTCGAGTATGACTATCTGCATTTTGGCGGGCCGAGCGTCGCGACCGCTTCGACCGCGAAGTTATCTCCGTCTACGATTTTGCCGGCGAGCACGACCAGCCTGTCCAGCAACTATCACATTGGGAAAATTGGTCTGAACTACCACTTTGGTGCGGACCCAGAAGCCGCACCAAAGTCCGATTCGCCGCTGCATGCGAGATCAGCCGGCAGCGTACCACCCATTCCCTACACGTCCGGTTGGTCGTTCGAAGGGGGCTCGCGGCTCTGGCTGAGCCGGGGAAGATTCCAGTGGGATCAAAGCGCAGTCCCGTATGGCTGGCCTGAAGACCCCAGCATACTGATTTCCAGGCTCACTTATCATGCACTGGACGGACTTTCGGGGGAGGTATTCGGCCGTGTCGACAGTCCCTGGGGAGTGTTCTTGAAGAGTAGCCTTGGTATCGGGTTCTTCAACAAAGGGAAATCGAACGATGAAGATTGGCTGCCCCACGAGGGATACCCCTACCTAAATACTCGTTCAGGTGAGTCAAACGGGCGATTTGCATATTACACGGCCGACGCCGGTTACGATGTCCTGCGCAGTACGAACTACAAGATCGGCGGATTTATAGGCTGGGCCTATTACAGCCAGAGCTCAGACTCGAGGGGTTGCGTTCCGCTCACAAATCCGCAGGACTTTTGTCGTATCAAGCCGAGCGACGATAGGATCGTTGGCAGCCAAGATACTCAATGGAATGCGCCTCGAATCGGCTTGAGCGCCGAAACTATGCTGACCGAGCGCTGGCGCCTGAATGCGGACATCGCTTACCTGCCCTGGACCGACTTCAAGGGCCGCGATAATCATCTCTTGCGCAAAAAGACCACCTTTAGTGAGCAACACGGCAATGGTGGCGGCGGCGTCCAGGTTGAAGGCCTTCTGTCCTACTTTGTCACCAACAATATCAGCCTAGGCGTTGGAGGCCGCTATTGGGCCATGTGGACGAAAAAGGAAGCGGACTCCGCGGACTGCGGAAACGGCTGCGGCTCGCTAGGATTTGCGAACTACAGCATGGAACGGTGGGGTACGTTCTTCCAGGCGTCTTACAAGCTCAACTAAGGGCTTCACTGTTACGAGGCTCCAAACTGCAGATGCTTAGGGGCCGTTCTGAAGTTCGCTGATGGCCCCAGTCCTCGGCGCCCATTCGCCGCCGAGGACTATGTCGCGATCACGCCTGTACACCGGCTTGCTTCGATTGCAAACCGCCCGCATGGACAAGGCGAGCGCAACTCCGCTCGCAACCGGAGCTCGTTTCTGGTGATAAGAGCTCGATCCGTTGACCCGGAATTCGCTCCAAAGCCGATTCCGCGCACCATTGCGAAGGCGCCGACCGACCGGGAAGCCGCGGCCGTTGTCTCATCGCGCGGCGGCCGGAGGCGGGCGCAAAGTGCCTGGCGAAAGATCAACGGCTTATTCACCGAGGGGAGAGTTGAACGGCTGGCGGTCTGCAACGGGAGCTATGGCTGATTTTGGGTGACGCGGCCTGATCAGGCGGCGTGGCTTTCAGTGTTCGGAATGACTTCGATTCCGTCGATGAACTTTACACCGGCGATGACTTTCGG
>NZ_JASAUS010000378.1:0-2721 GCF_029953005.1 Bradyrhizobium sp. Mp27
GGCTGGTGGCGGCTCGACCGTACTCCGCTGCAAACGTTGAGGCGTCCGACCCGGACATCATCATGAGGCGCTGCGCGACCTCGGAAAGGACCGTGACCCCAGTGAAGACATCAACCAGCCCGGGCGATCCAATGCCTGGCCGGCAAAGTACGCATCAGCCGCGCTCGCGCCGTCTCCGCAACCCTGACCAGCTCCGACAGCGCGAGCGCTACCGTCGTGCCGTCGGAAAGTTTAAAAGGTGATTGACAACAATCCGCAATTAAAGGGCCGAATGACATGGGCGTGGTTACGTTGGACCGAGCCGGCCGTTATCAGCACCTAGCCAATCGGGTGCGTAGCTGCTGGCTTCGAACTGATGTCTGAGGCTCACCCGTAATAAGACTAAAGGGCGCTAGTAAGCTCAATCAGGCCGATGTCGGCTTGTGGCCCATCGCGTCAGTTGTGCCACGACATGTCCGAAGCCGGGGGTAGACCGGAAGTCCCGAACTCAGGGGCAGACTGGCGCGATTGACCCATTTCGGACGAAGATGACGCCCATTGGGGTCTAACATGACGAACGCTATCCTTCCGGCACCCCGGCCAAACGCATGCCCTCAACGAGGCGTTCGTGGACAGCAAGAAAAATAGGATTGTCGCTCGGTAGGTGAGCGCGAAACCGACTGATGGTGAAGCTTGGATCAAGCGCAAGTCCCGCTCGTACGGTGGCGCGCGCCTGGTCTAGTTCGCCAACCCACGCAAGCACTGCTCCGAGAGGGAAATGCGCGAACGAATGGTTTGGGTTTGCGTCGAGGCCCCGACGCATCCAGACAACTGCCTCGTCATCGGCACCGAGTTGCGCCTTGGCAAAGCCGACATGCGCCATCCAACGAGCGGCATTGGTGTCGCGAGGAGAAAGGCGGAATGCCTCGTTGATGTGAGTTTCGGTCTCTGCGCCTCGACCAAGGAAGAACTTGGCAAAACCAATGAGAGCATGAGCGCGGGCTAAATTGCGATCCAGCGCTAAAGCCTGCTCGCATTCCGCGATGCCTTGGGCTGCGCGTTTCGTAAATATTTGCGTGTAGCCCAAAGTCAAGTGAGCCAAAGCGTGGTTTGGTGCGACGGATAGTACCCTCATTATGGCTGTCTCCGCCGCAGCAAGCCGCGCTGAATAGTCGTCGGTCATAAAGGAAGCCCCTAGTGAGGTCTCGACCCGTGCCAAGCCGACCATCGCCTCAATATTTTCGGGATCGAGCACAAGGGCCTTTTCGAAAAAACTGCGCACGCGTGTCAGGCAACCGGGGGTCTGCCCCTTGTTGAACCAGCTGCTGCCTTGGAACACCAAGTCCATCGCGTCGGGACGCAGTGAACACTCCGCTCGCCGTGCCTCGGCGGTAATGAGTTCGGCATCGAGCGCGTTGGCGAGCCTCGATACTATTTCATCCTGCATGTCAAAAAGGTCGGCAACAGGCTTGTCAAAGCGTTCGGCCCAGAGGTGGTTGCCTGTATCGGCGTCAACCAACCGTACGTTCACGCGGAGGCGGTTACCGCTTCGCTGCACAGAACCTTCGAGCACATAACGGACGTTCAGCTCACGTCTCAGCTTCCTTACATCCAGGGCTTTGTCCTTGAACGTGAACGCGGTGTTGCGCGCAATCACAAACGCGCCACTGATGCGCGATAAGTCTGTGGTCAGGGTCTCGGTCACTCCATCCACGAAGTACTCTTGCTCTCGATCACCGCTGAGGTTGGTGAAAGGAAGCACTACTATGGACAGATGAGGCGCTGAAGCCGTGTCCGACTTTGCGAGCGCACCCTGGGTCGCGGGGCTTTGCTCTTCCCAGACCACGGCAAAGGCCCGGACCGGGCGGGCAATGTTTTTAAGGCTCTGCTCACCCATGTCGGCGAACTCGACGCCAACTTTGCCTCGGACGTGATCATACGCAGACAACGAGATGCAGATGCCGCCGGGCTCTGCGATCGTCTCAAGTCGCGCCGCGATGTTTACTCCATCGCCGAATATGTCATGAGCCTCGATGATTACGTCACCGATGTTGACGCCTACCCGGAAGGCAATGCGACTGTCTGCCGCGTCTCCAATTGTAAGTTCCTCAACTCGGATTTGGAAGCGTACTGCCGCTCGGACTGCTTCCACCGCGCTCGGAAATTCTGCCAAGATCCCATCGCCAGTGTTCTTCACAATGCGGCCACGATGCTCCGCAATCGCGGGATGAACAGCTTCCGTCAGGAGCGTTGTAAGTTTGGTATGAGTAACCTCTTCGTTGTCGTGCATTAGCCGCGAGTAGCCAACCACGTCGGCGGCCAATATTGCCGACAATCTACGCTCGACTCGGACTGGCTGCTCTTACACCATGGCCCGCAAATCCGATCCACGGCACACCGTACACCGGATCACAGAGGACAGCCAAACTCGCTATGACGGCTGCCGCCTAACTGTTCGTTGCTCATTGGCTAGAATGACAGTCGCGCTGACCGATGCTGCGGATAGTGGGGCGTGCCGATATGTCGCTGAATGGCCGATATTGTTGCAGAAGGCGAAAATCGAGCGACCCGGAAAATCGCTCCTAAGTTGGTCTTTGGACCTCTCTGCCGTTGCGTCGCTTTTCAGCGCCACTAGTACCCGGAATCAGAGCTGAGTGATACGGCGGCCTTTGACACGGCGTTGACGGACCTTTTTCTTGGTCCAGACGAAGGGCTCGGCTCTGTCGTTGTATGCGTTGACGT
>NZ_JASAUS010000379.1:0-2712 GCF_029953005.1 Bradyrhizobium sp. Mp27
GTCGATCTTGACTTCAGTGCCGGACCACTTGCCGAACAGCACGCGGTCGCCGACCTTCAGGTCGATCGGGATCAGCTTGCCGGCTTCGTCGCGGCCACCGGGGCCGACGGCGATGACTTCGCCCTGGGAGGGCTTCTCCTTGGCGGTGTCCGGAATGATGATGCCACCAGCGGTCTTGTCTTCGGCCTCTATGCGCTTGACCACGACGCGGTCATGGAGCGGACGGAATTTCATGCGATCCTCCCTGGCTTTTGTGATTATTTCTGGATTGGCAGTCGTAATGAAGCACGTGCCGTAAACGAAGTCTTCCGCTTCCATCAGGACGTGAGGCTTCGTCTCAAAAATTGGCGGCGACCAGATCGTAAGACCCCCTGCTGCCGCGAACGTACACCCTGGCAGCGGCGGCACATATCACATCACGATTGGAATCGAATGCGTTCAGGAAATCCGATTCATTGTTGGGGTGAGCGTCCGGTTGAAGTCGCCTCAGCGCGTCATCCTCTATGAAGAACGATGCCTCTAACGCGCTATCGTATCCCCAAAAACGCACGGCGTGCCGCGTTCGGTCATATGAACGACTATAATTCGGAAACTCGATCATGGTTGGGTCCGATCAAGTTCGCGCGACGGGAAGAGATGCTGAAAGCGACCCGGCTGCACTAAACCGTAAATGGCTACTCTGGAATCGGATTACAACTGCCCACGAAAATTAAGTTGCGACCGGCCTCGTTATTCGGCGGGCGCGTCACCATGTTCCTCATATCACCGCGCGTCCCTGGCTATTATCGGTGACTGAGAGTGTTGCGCTCCCGCCGTTCTGAAAAGGCGGTCCTAAATGTCGAATACCGATAGATTCAATGTTCGTGAGTGGCTCGTACCTCCGGTATTGCTGCCGATCTTCTTCGGGCTGTTGATCGTCGCTGCAATGGTTATTCAGTGGTAGTCGCCCTCGGCGGACCGCGCCATCGGCTCAGCAAACAGCTAGTTGGCTCCGATGAAATGACTAACGAGCTGAATGTCAGGGCGGTGGCAGTTGGTGCGATCCTTTCACAAGCTACGACCGTCACGCGTACTGCGCTCAATCCAACAGGTGGTCAGCTTGTCCTCAGGGATTCGAGCGGTCGTTATGCGAAGATCGCGAACACCGTCCGGGTAACTGATCGCGAGTTTCTGGAAGATGTTCTGAGTGAATGGTGGCGAACAAAAATAGCGACGTCTCAAACGGACAGCGGAATCCGCCCTTTCCAAATGGAGCAACGGCACCAGATCGGCGTTGACGGGCGAGACGCCGCCTACCAACGGGCGCCGCCTTAAGACAGCCCCTGCGGCGTACTGCGACGTTCCGCACCATCGGCGCGGCACACGCCCTGTTGGCTAGCATAAAGAAACACAAGGGCAGCCGATTGTAGTCGTCTGAGTCGTCGCTGGCTCGCCGCCGAGCTGGCGGAGGGTAGCGGCGTCGGCCGAGGCGCAACTCAGTGGATGCGCCTGCGGTCCATCGCGCGCGACGGAGGGCAATCCGCCTTCACCTCACCGGACCCGCCTCTTCAAATCAACTGCTCACCAAGTCTGACGTCCGTACCAATTGACCTCTTTCTTCGTCTGGTCTTTCTGATAGCCGTATCGCTCCTGAATTTTGCCTTCGAGTTGATCTCGCTTCCCGTCGATCGTCGAGATCGTCATCAGTGAGCTTTCCCCATTGCTCTTTGATCTTGCCTTTGACCTGCTTCCAGTTTCCCTCGACCTGGTTCCAATCCATGACGCTGCCTCCTGCTGATCGGTTTATCGGTGCAGCATCAACGAATACTAGTGAAAGCCGTTCCTGCGCATCACTAGGAACGAATGCCGAGCGCTTCTGTTTTTTAGGTTCCAGCTAGGGAGGATATCGTGAGAACATTGGCCACCATCACTGCTCTGCTCTTTGCTTCCGCGGCGTTCGCCCAGACTCCTGCTCACACGGCGTCCGAAGCAGCTGCGCCAATCGCCGCTGCGGGAGACTGGAGCGCAGCAAAAATGAAGGGCGTCAACGTTTACAATGAAGCCAACGACAAAGTCGGAGACGTTTATGACATCATCATCGACTCTCAGGGCCGGGTGAGGGGTCTTGTCATCGAGGCAGGCGGCTTTTTGGGAATGGGCACGCATTATGTGCTGGTCGCGATGAACAGCCTCAAATTCGCTAATAAGGCTGGGAAAACGACCGAAGGAATGACGTCCCAGACTGCGCGCGAATGGTTTCCCGATCGCGCCGTTATCAACGTCACGAAAGACCAACTCAAGTCGATGCCAGAGTTCAAGTACTAGGTAACTCTGTCGAAAAGCCTGTGGCGACAGTCGCCAGCTCGGCAGAGAGGCTGCTCGCTGCCTAGCGCTGCTCCATGATGTTTGCGCGCATCGGGTTCATTCCTTGAACCTTTGCATCGTCGTTCTACACCAATGAGCATCCGAGATTTTTGTCCCTCCACCTCGGGGCTTGCCGCCGGGACAGCGTATTTTTAGCCGGCGGCGCATTGCTGGGGAGAAACCGTCGGCGTCACACCTTCAAACGCGCCACCGCCCGAATACCTCGCATTACGAGAAGGGCTTGAAGCATGATGATCTGTAAGCGGAGCTTTTCTCCCATTTGATTGACTGGTTTCGCTTCGGCTTTCGCTCTGCGATCCTTGGCTTGTCAGAGAGCCGAGAGGAGACTGAAGGCGATGGAACAATCGG
>NZ_JASAUS010000380.1:0-2689 GCF_029953005.1 Bradyrhizobium sp. Mp27
GATTGTTCCATCGCCTTCAGTCTCCTCTCGGCTCTCTGACAAGCCAAGGATCGCAGAGCGAAAGCCGAAGCGAAACCAGTCAATCAAATGGGAGAAAAGCTCCGCTTACCTCTTACCGGCCAGGCCCGGGATCAGACCAGAAGTCAAATCGGCCCAGAAAGGCAGGCATTCTTATTGCAGACGTTACCGTGAGGTTTGTAGCGACGCGCTTCAGGCTACATGTGGACAGGCGCAATGGCCGTGAAGGACGAGTTCGGGCAAGCGGACTGCAACTTTGCGCGACCGGTGTCTGGTGGAAATGTTCGGGCCAGGGTTCGCGCTCCAGATCAGGTTGAGGATGGCGAGGCAATTAACTCGAGAGAGGCTGGAGCCGGTCCCCAGTCCGGCAGACGAAGGCTTAACGCGCCGGGCGGTGTTGGGCGCCACCATCGGCAATATGCTCGAATTCTACGACTTCGGCACCTATAGCTTTTTCGCAATACAGATCGGTCAGGCGTTCTTCCCGGCAACCGACCAGTTCGCCAGCCTCATGCTGTCACTCGGAACCTTCGGCGCGGGTTTTGTGACCAGGCCAATCGGGTCCATCGTGCTCGGCTCCTATTCGGATCGGGTTGGCCGCCGGCCTGCCATGACCGCCAGCTTTGCTATGATGAGCGTCGCGGTCCTATTATTGGCCATTACGCCATCGTACGAGACAATAGGATTTGCCGCTCCGTTGCTAGCCATCTTCGCACGCTTGCTGCAGGGCTTTGCTCTCGGAGGCGAAGTCGGTCCAACGACAGCCTACTTGATGGAAGCGGCACCAGCCAAAGCCCGCGGTCTTGCTGTCTCCTTTCAGCCCGCGAGCCAACAGGTCGCTGCGACGGCTGGAGCGTTGGTTGGAGAAATACTCACGCTCACCATGACAAGTGAGGCGCTCAATGCATACGGATGGCGGATCGCGCTGTTGCTCGGCGCCGTTACTTTGCCGTTCGGACTTTGGCTGCGGAGCGTCCTACCCGAAACGTTTCTCCGCCCGGAGGCGCCGGTTCTGGTCACCCGGCCTGTAAGGCGATCGCCCGCCGCTCGCCGCATCATGAGCTTGGGATTCGTCATCTTGGCCAGCTGCACGATCACTACTTACGTTACGGGATATATGACCACCTACGCCTTGAACACCCTCCACGTATCCGCGCCTCTCGCCTTCGGCGCCACGCTCATCAGCAATATGGCAGGCATTGCTGCGGCGCTGTTGGGCGGCCTGCTCGCCGACCGCGCAGGCCGCCGGCGCATCATGATATGGCCGCAGGCAGCTGCGTTGCTGATGATCTATCCGGTATTCTTGTGGATTGCAGAGAGCCGCAGCGCCTTCGCACTTTTAGGAGGCCTCGGCACGCTCACCCTTATCGGAACGGTTCCGTATAGCGCCTTCTACGTAAGCATGGCCGAGAGTTTGCCCAGGAACATTCGTGGTGGCGCCTTCGGGACGACTTACGCTTTTGCCATAGGCATTTTCGGAGGCACAGCTCAACTGGTCGTCACATGGCTGATCTACTTGACCGGGAGCGCACTCGCGCCCGCCTGGTACATGCTTTTCGCGAGCGCGGCCGGGCTCTTTGCCATGGTGATGATGCCGGAGACGGCGCCACTCAATTTCGAGCGAAACCATAGACGAACATCTGTAACGGCACGATCGCCGCCCTAGTAGCTTAGCCGAACAGGTAAGGATGACATCTGTGACGTCCGAAATGCGAACATCGAGCAGGAGCACGGTATGGGGCTAGCCCGAACAGCAATCTATCCTGAAAACTGGCGCAGCTTGACATCGTGAAGGAGTTCCGGCCGTAACGGCAGCGTCGCGGTCTGAAACGGCTTTCTCCGTTTACCCAACGTTCGCCGATGCTGCAGTTGAGCGATCGGGCTGCCGTCACCCGCCGGCTGGAGTGAGCAATGACTCTGATCATCTTTAGAGAACAAGAAGGCGCGGCTCGCACCATCCGCCAGCGTAAACGAACGGCATAAGGATGCGGCCGCTGACGGAGCAGCGGCCGCACGAGGCTCGATCCTCATTCTCTGCTTGATTGTTTTCCGTCGTCAGTGCAGCACGCACGCGGGATCGGTCAAGCAAAAAAACAGATCGCAGATACCATTCAATGGGTCATCGGCGCACTGAGGATACGATGTATCGGCTACCTGCACGCTGGAGGTGAGCGGTTGCGCGGCAACTTCTGCAGCAAATGGAGGTACCGCCGCGGTCGCAAGTGCGAGGGCGCTCGCCGTCACCAAAACTGACTTCTTCATTGGGAGATCGCTTCCCTAGGTTAGCCCCAGCCGTGGTGACGGTCTATATGACGACGCTACAATCGGTAAAATTGATTTTCTTGATCAGATCTATCGACCGAATGGATAAGTTCGGCCATCACCGCATCGCTCCGTCTACCCGCTCGGAACCTGTAGACCTACTTATGATCGGATGCTCGTCGCACCTCCGTCGATGCATTTCTCGGAGCACCCGACTAGGGTCTGTTTGGATTCAGGATTGAACTTCCCAGCCGGAACGATTCAAACTCAATCCGCTGCAGAAATGCCGGGGCCAAACACCTAGGGTCCAGACTCAATTGAGCCAATATGCGACGAGAGCGGCGAGATGAACAGCGGCCAAAAAATTACGGGCGAGCTTGTCATATCGCGTGGCGATGCGCCGGAAGTC
>NZ_JASAUS010000381.1:0-2669 GCF_029953005.1 Bradyrhizobium sp. Mp27
GTAAGCGCTCCTTTCTACGCACCTATGCAGTTGAGCGCGGGGATGGGATGAGGTGTCCACCATGAACGAGGTGGACACCATCGATGATCACTCCAGAAGAACTTTTGAGACTTGAGACGGTCGGCGTGTTGCGCAATGGGCGGCGTCGCTATGATCCGGCCAGCAAACAGCGGCTGGTCGAGGCCTGTCTGCAGCCTGGCGTGTCGCTGGCGGGGCTGGCGTTGCAACACGGCGTGAACGCGAACCTGCTGCGCAAATGGGTGGCCAAGCGACAACGTCAGAACGGGGATGGCCAGCCGGAGGCGCCGATTGCGCCAGCCTTTGTTCCGGTTCGCGCGCCGTCGCCGTCGCCAACTCGATCTGCTGGCGCGATCGCGGTTTGCGCGACGGAGCGATCCTGTGCAGGGCGGCTGACGGCATCGATGCCCAACGGCGTGACGCTTTCGCTGGAAGGCGGCGACGCGCAGTTGCTGTCGGCGGTGATTGAAGCGCTGGGGCGTTGCGATGTTCCGGCTGGCGTCTGATCTTCGGGTCTACCTTCACCGCGAACCGATTGACTTCCGGGCGGGCATCAACAGCCTGGCGATCGTGGTCGAGCAGTCGATGGGGCTGGATCCGTTCCAGCGCGCGGTGTTCGCGTTCTGCAATCGTCGCCGCGACCGGATCAAGCTGCTGATTTATGACCGGTCAGGATTTTGGATGCTGCTGAAGCGGCTGGAGGCCGACAGATTCCACTGGCCCCGAAGTCAGGAGGCGGTGCTGACGCTGACGACGGAGGAGCTGCACTGGCTGCTTGACGGCATCAACATCGCGGCGGTGCGTCGTCATCCGGTGCGGCAATATCACAGCGTGGGCTGAGCGTGTTCGATGCGGGCGGCGTCATCAGCGCTATCGGATGACGCCGGCCACCGCATGGAACTCGGTTGACGCGGCGGCATGACTTCGATTCAAGACTACGATGAGTCGCAGGCCCACGACGCACGAGCTGGAAGCCTTGATCGCGGCGCACGCGGCCGAGCTCGCGGCGCTGAAGGCGGAGAACGAGAAACTCGCGCAACGCGTCCTGCATCTTGAGGAGCAGTTGCGCCTGGAGCGCTTGCGCCGCTACGCGCCGAAGAGCGAAAAGCTCAAGGAGCGCATCTTCAACGAAGCCGAGCAGGCCGCCGCTGAAAGCCGGGACGACGACGATGTCGAGGCGGTCGCCGTGCCGGACACGGGATTGCCGGAGGCTCCAAAGCCGGCACCGAAGACACGCGGCCGCAAGCCGCTGCCTGACGATCTGCCGCGCCAACGCGTCGAACATGATCTGGGTGAGGATCAAAAGGACTGTCCGTGCTGCCGCAATCGGATGCATCGGATGGGCGAGACCGTCACCGAGCAGTTGCACGTCGAGGTGAAGGCGTCAGTGCTGCAACATGTGCGGTTCAAATATGCCTGCCGTCACTGCGAGCGCACCGCGCTGAACACCCCGATCGTGACCGCGCCGATGCCGGCGCAGCCGCTGCCGGGTAGCGTCGCCACGCCATCGACGCTGGCGCTGGTGCTCGCCAACAAATACGTCGACGGCACGCCGCTGTACCGTGTGGCGGACGCGCTGGGGCGCGCCGACGTCAGCATCAGCCGCGGGACGCTGGGCAACTGGGTGATCCGGGCGAGCGAGTTGCATCTGCATCGGGTCTATGACGCGCTACAGCAAAAGCTCAGGTCGCAGCCCCTGGTCCACGGCGACGAAACCTGGGTCCAGGTTCTGAAAGAGGACGGCCGGGATGCGCAGGCCAAATCCTTCATGTGGGCCTATCGCAGCGGCCAGGACTGCGCGCAGCCGGTCGTGCTGTTCGATTACCAGCCCGGTCGCGGCCAGGAACATCCTCAGGCCTTCCTGGCCGGCTATCGTGGCTTGTTGATGAGCGACGGCTATGACGCCTGGGGCACGCTGACAGGCGCGACCCATCTTGGCTGTATGGCGCATGCGCGCAGGAAATTTACCGATGCGCTCAAGGCCAGGAAGACGCCCGGCGGTCCGCCATTGCAGGCGCTCAAGTTCTTCGAGGCGTTGTATGAGGTCGAGAGGGTGGCGCGCCAGACGCCGCCCGACGACGAAACGCGCGCCGCATACACCTTGCGGCTGCGCCAGCAGCATAGCCTGCCGGTATTGGCCGCCTTCCGGACCTGGCTCGACGACCAGGCGCCGAAGGTCCTCCCCGAAAGCTTGACCGGCAAGGCGATCGCCTATGCGCGCAACCAATGGGATTATCTGACCCGTTACACCAGTGACGGTCTCGCCCCGATCGATAACAATGTTCTGGAGCGCGACATCAGGCCGTTTTGCACCGGACGAAAAAGTTGGCTGTTCAGCGACACCGTTGCCGGCGCCAAGGCAAGCGCCGTGATCTACAGTTTGGTGCTGACATGCCGGGCATGCGGCGTCGATCCCTATGCATGGCTACGTCACGCGCTCACCGAATTGCCCCAGCGCGCGCCAGACGCCGATATCGAAGATCTGTTGCCGTTCAACTGCACCGCTCAAAAAAACCTGCCAGCTGAGAATAGCGGCTGACGTTCGAACGCTCAGGTCAACCAAGCCGTTCCGATGACACTGCTGGGGCCCGGCGTCACGCGACGCCGCGGCCAGCCGCGCGCGTAGCCTGTGCGGTAAAATACGCGCTTAC
>NZ_JASAUS010000382.1:0-2662 GCF_029953005.1 Bradyrhizobium sp. Mp27
CGCGGTTGAGGTGATGGGGTTGGCTTCACAACCGAATCCTACGCCGCATCAGCGCTTTACACCACGCTCGCCAGCCTCTCAGGCGCCCTCTCGCGAATAAGACGGGTTAGACCCGTCAAGCAAAACGCGAACGCGGTGGCGCGTTCCCCCAGATCCGCGAACAACGCCATGTCGGCCGGCCATTCTGGGACCCGCCGCTGCGTTCACGATGATCCGTTGCCCTTTCACCAGCTCGTTTTTGAGGAGTCTGAGGTCTAGTAAGTTCGGCAGGCTGCGTCTGTTTGGCGGAGGCATGGTGGAAACCTAGCGCCGCCGGACGCGACGCAAAATGTCTCGTCGTCGTACCATGTAGTTTGCAATCAGCAGCCTGACAGCCAAGACGGCGAGCGCGACAGCAACAATCTCGCAGATCCTTTGGACCTCGAAACGTTCATTTACTTCACGAGATCATCAAATCGTCAAGGCTCGTTGTGTTGCGCGACGGAATTGCGTTAGACGATCGTTTGGAGACAAATTGACCAAAGAGGATTTCAGCAGACAAAATCGGTCAGCTCAATCAAGCTTAAGCGTCAGCTCGCAACGGCGACCGAGCAGGAAGCATCAAGAGCATCAGCGAGTCGAGGGGCGGTTTTGGGGGCAAGGCGGAACAGCTTTAAGCCTTTGCGACACGGGTCGTAGGCGGCCTCACTGCTAAACTTAGGCCTTAGGCTCGTCCGGAAAATCGAAGCTGAGAAAAATGAGGGCGCCCGCTCCAACGATCAAGAGCACGACGCACAGCGCCGCGATTCCGTAGGGCCACACTTAGGTCTCCGTTGGAAAGAACGAAGCCGACGCGCCGAGTATGATGGCGCGCCGGCGTCGCCATGCTGAATCCGGACAGGGCAACTCGTCCGGTGACGACAGCGTAATCGGGCAACCGACGAGCGCAATCGAAGGCTGAAATTAAGCTTGAGCGGTAGGGTAAATGTGGGAGGAACTGCCCGACAAGCGAAGGCGTGTGCCCAGAGGAAGAAGCCGATGACCTGTTCGACTAACTTTCATGTCAAGACGCGAGGATCGGACTAGATTACAAACGTCGTGCCAAGATTGAGGACCATCTTTACCATCCACTGGCCCTTGATCGTAAAGGTCACGGAGCTCGGGTTTGGTATTTCGAAATTAAAAAAAACGCTTCCGCTCTTATTGAACGCCGCGCCCGACAACGCATCTGGTAAGAATGACACGTTTTGCGTGACGTCACCGCGGTGGCCCTTGACGTCCTTCAATGACCATGGACCGCTGACGTTGCGCATAAGTTGCGTATCTAGTTGGAAGTCCGTGTCCGAAACACCGCTTCCAGAGATTGGTTCGGAGCAACCTAAAAGTGCTGCGATATTAGCTACTCTGCTGCCAATCTTAAACGACATCGTTCCGGTGCCCGACGAGGTGCGTACCCTCAGCACGTGCGCAGCAACAAACCAGTCGTCCGCCTTTGTGTCAGCTGCCACGGCCGCCTCCCGCTGTAACTGAAACCTCTCGCCAGCGACTGGAGATTAACAGTTCTGATGTCATACCCATGTGAAGAGGTTTACACGACGTAAAACGACATCCTCGGCTCGCGTACCTACAGCGCATGAGCGCGGTTGCGACCAGCCTTTCTTTCGTCGAAATTCAGGCACTAGTTTTGCTTTTTGGAAAATGGAGAATTCAAAGTGGCTATGGGGACAGTAAAGTGGTTCAACCCGACAAAGGGTTATGGATTTATTCAACCGGACAACGGCGGCAAGGATGTGTTTGTCCACATCTCGGCAGTTGAGAAGGCTGGTTTCACCTCTCTCGCCGAGGGTGCAAAAGTGAGCTTCGACGTCGTGAACAATCGCGGAAAAGACTCGGCGGAAAATCTACGAATCGGGTGATGCGCCCATCGTGTTGTTCAACAGAAAGGCCGCAGCGGCGAACCACTGCGGCCTGGTTGCCGCGTTAAAATCTATAAGTGAAATATGGGTCATATGGGTCCAGCCCCGGCGAGATGAAGCCTACAGCGCGGGTGGCGGGGCGCAATGTCGTCGATGTCACACTTTGACACAATTAAATGCGTCAGCTCTTCCGACTGAGGAGGGCCAGCCGGGGCTGGCGAAGGCGAGCCCTCAACCCAAAGGCCGCAAAAGCTCTCCGGCAGCCCTGACGGAGGCAGCAGTCTGCACCTGATCGCGCAGATGCGAGCGTTAAAACAATATCGAATTCTGGCGGGGCGCTTCTGATCCATCGTGAACCAGCCAGCCTTCAGTTATCGCTGATGGCCTAAGCCAAACCCCAACACGAGCGCCTTCTGACGGAGCGCACCCTCTGTTCGCTTGGTCATCTTGGCCAATTTTACGACCGGCGTCCGTGCTTTGGAGTGCGCCTTAAGTTCCTTGATATCGGCAGTAGTCCACTCGCGGCAAACCAGCTTTTTCTTCTTAGCCAAACGGCTTCGTGCTCCCAGCGTGATAGGCCGGCAAGAAGCCGGCCAAGGAAGCGGGCGCGAAAAACCCGACGCCAAACCCCAGCGCAAGTCGGCATAAGAGGGATAGCGAGAGCTGGCCCCGCAAATTCGGACAGTAGCTTGAGTGGATTTTCTGCCTGACAGCGGCGAGGATTCTTGCTGCGAATCAGGAGCGAAGATGACGAAGAAGAGCCGCCG
>NZ_JASAUS010000383.1:0-2630 GCF_029953005.1 Bradyrhizobium sp. Mp27
TAAACGTCCTGCCTGACCGGCTACTGCTGTTCAGCGGCGCTGACGGCGATCATCAGGTGGGGGAGTTTCAAGTGACCATACCCGGGGGATTTTGACCGACCCACGGGGCCTCGGAAGTCCAGCAACAAGCTCAGCTGCCCTGCTGAGGTTTAAGATCCCTGTTTCCGTCGCAAAAAGGCAGCACGCCAGGGGGAATGCGGAAACGACGCTGCCCGATGAGCGATTGATACTGCGCACGGCTAGTCGCGGTACACCGCGCTAATTCGAGCGTCCTCGTAGAAATTCATATGCCACCATAAACGTCCGAATAATTGCGGACGAGCGGCGCTCACTTCCAGGCATGAACCCCAACGCTGCGTTTGGCCGTGACGTCGAGAGCAGGCCAGATCTCAGGAACCGTTAGACGCGTTTGACATAACGCAAAGACATAACAGTGGGCATCGGTCAGCTTTATGCCGCTCGACCATGAGAAAGTTAGGCTTTGCAGACGTCTCTCCTGAACAAGTATTGCGACGCTCGCCTGCCTTGGTACACCATATACCCGACCGTGCCGGATTTCTCCGCGACCGTCGGTGCTAAGACTTGTGAGACATGGTTGAGGCGGCTGCCGCCCGACGATCCCGTGTCGCTATACATCCACGTTCCGTTCTGTCGTGCTATCTGTTGGTATTGCGGCTTCCCTACAAGCCTCACTCGCAGCGAGCGACCGATCCGCAAGTACTTGGCGACGCTGCATGCCGAGATACGTTTGGTCGCAGAGCAAGCGCCTCGCGCGCTGCCGGTAAGCGACGTGCATTTCGGCGGCGGGACGCCGACTACTATTGCACCGGCCGATTTTCTCGCCTTGATGGCACTCCTGCGACGCTGCTTCGCGTTCAGCAAATCAGCTACCATCGCCATAGAAATCGACCCACGTGCGTTCACGGCCGAGATGGTTGAAACATTACAAGTGGCCGGCGTCAATCGCGCGAGCATCGGCGTGCAAAGCTTCGACGGGGTGGTTCAGAGGTCGGTCAACCGCGTCCAGAGCGAGGTGCAGACGGCGTCTGTCGTCGAAAGCCTTCGCCAGCATGGGATAAGCCGCATCAATTTCGACCTCCTCTTCGGACTGCCGCATCAGACGGTGCGATCTTGCGTGGACTCTACACGGACGGCTCTGGCCATGCGGCCAGACCGGCTTGCAGTTTTCGGCTATGCTCACGTCCCCTCCTATATGAAACGTCAGCGCCAGATCGATGAGACGGCGCTGCCGGATAATCTCGCCCGCGCCGAGCAAGCCGCGGCTATCGCAGATACGCTGGTCTCGGCTGGCTACCGCCAGATCGGGCTCGACCATTTCGCCCTGCCCAACGACGAGCTCGCGCTGGCGCAGAAAGCCGGTCAGCTTCGCCGCAACTCCCTGGGCTATTCGGCTGATACCTGCAAAACCGTGATCGGCTTAGGTCCGTCAGCCATCGGCCGTCTGCGTGAGGGTTACGTTCAGAACGAGAGCGCAACCGCTTCCTATCACCAACACATTCAGGCTGGTCGTCCGGCAACCTCAAAAGGCTACTGCCTCTCCCCCGAAGATCGCCTCCGCGCCGCAATTATCGAGCGTCTGATGTGCGATTTGCAGGCCGACGTACCAGCGATCTGTGCTGCTCACGGATTTGATCCAATTCCTCTTCTCAATTCGGCCGACCGGCTGGGAATGCTCGCCGAAGACGGGATAGTGGACATTGAAGAGGGATTCATTCGGGTCAAGCAGGAACACCGGTTTCTCGTTCGTGCTGTTGCTGCCGCATTCGACACCTATCTCGACCGTATCCCTATTAACTAAGCCGCGCATGTGAGCAGATCTCAAACATTTAAGCTCTTCGCGACGGAATGATCTGAAGAGGCACCTCCGGCAGACAGGCCAGATTTCGAGGATGCAGCGGCGGTGTCATGACAACGATCTTTCAGATATGGCCTCAAACCGGGAGGGCTGACTAAAGGGAAGCTGATTTGAAGGAGAAGCGCAGCGGATTCCGCCGTTCAGGGCCACGGCTCGATCATGCCGAAAGGGCTCTGCCCCACCTCCCCTTGACTGCTCTTGATGATGGTGACGGCCTCAGCGACGTGCCGCTGGAGACGCCGGCGCCCGCACCAGCTTCGGGAAATTTACGGCTGGAGGCAGCTTTGCGAAGCTACGGTCCACCTCCTCGAGCACAGTTGGACACTCGACGACGCCTGCAGCGTCCCAGACTCAAGGCTCGGCTGTCTTCGGTCCGGCGATCACTGGCGCGCCTCCGACGGAAACAGGTCCCTGTGGTTTGGACCGCCCGAAGCGTTTCCTGGCGGCGCTCGAAACAGCCCGGGCTGGCGACAAAGGAGGCTCGGAAGCAGCAGAAGGGACAGGTGTTGAACTCTGCAGCGCATCGATCCGCGAAGTCAGTATGGTGATCTGATCCAGGACCCCTTTGAGGACATCCCGCTGGGCATCGATCCGGCGGTTGAGTTCTGCGATCTCATCACCATTTTTCTGCTGTGCCCACTTTATTGTCAATCGGCGTTTGACTGGGACCCCCTATCGGCCTCCAAAAGGGACCCCTTTGATCGGCGTGCTCTGCTGGTAGCGCTCGGGTCGTCGGAGCTGGTCGGGGTTGCGG
>NZ_JASAUS010000384.1:0-2624 GCF_029953005.1 Bradyrhizobium sp. Mp27
TAGTCTCGGTCATGGCGTATCGCTCTCCTCGAGAGGTTCTGGCAGGCTCGTCACCCGCCTCGATACGCCGCCTTCCTCACACCGTCATCACCCAGATTCCGCCATAGCTCTGCAACGGACGAGCCGCTCACAGAGGAATTCAAGCCGTGGGTACACAGCGTCGATGAGGTTCTGCGCGAGGATCCATCCAGCGCAACGACTCGGGCAGTATTGCTTGGCGAGCTACCCGCCCTTGCATCGCCACGCGAACTCAGGCGGGTCATTTCCTTTCATGTAACAGCAGAAGATCACCAGATGGAATGCGAGCCGCGCGTCCTTGCCCCCGATCACTAGACGTGACCAAGGATTCCAGACCGTCCTGATTCCTACACTCCCCGCTATGGCCCGGTCGTCTGCCCCTGCTGGGACCTTCATGAGCAGCATCATCCGACATCAAATTCAGCTTACTGATCGTGTGAAGGGCGAGCGCAAGTTCAGTTTTTGCAATCTGCTCATCGTATTTGCCTGCACTTTGGTGCCACCCCCACGGGCAGATCCTCGGCGCTAGAAGTGAATGCGGCCCAATTGGCTGGGGGAGACTAAAGGCAATCGGCATTCGGCCACTTTTCCTCGCCAGCCAAACACGTAACCGGCGGCAGGGCGCCGAGCCCGTATGGAAGGCGCGCCCCCACGATTCCTAAATTCCGCAGCGGGATCTCTCCTGGGCAATCCTGACCGCGGCGAGCCCCAACATCACGTCGCCGGTGAACCCGAAATGGAGACGATAGAGCCACCAGATTGCGCAGCACCGGTCAAGATCGGACAAGGCTAGCCCGCGCCTAATTGCTGCGAGCATCCGCGCCATGGGCTTCATTCCGTGGATCATGTGGAAGCCTCGGCGTCTCGGGGCCGGCGCTCGCCATTCAATGACTTTCCGGGCGGTGGCGGCTCGCTGTCCGGCGCGTGCACCTGCAATAGATTGGGAGCTGAGATTGATGTTCGCCATGACGTTCTTTTCCGGTTTTTGAGGCTGGTTGCACACGCCTATGTGCATGCGATCTTGCGTGACTCTACGGTGGAGCTACTGCTTGCAGAACGCCCAGATTTGGTAGTGTTAAATTGACACGATTTCCTCGACAAATACGCTCACGCAATCCCACTGCTACGCAAAGCGACTGCGCCACTTGCGACGGTCCTTGCGGCTAGGCGATCTTTGCTGCCACCTCCTTGAGAATACCTTCGCGTCCGCCAAGACAATCCAGCCTCGCACTTGCAGGGCCTCCGCCGTTTCCAAGCAAGTGCTCAACGGGCACCGGTTTCTGCCCAATTTGCCGAACCCAGCCGACATCGAGCGCTGGCTTGCGGCCGAGCCCCGTTTGCCCTGGTAATTCTCGGTCACCTCGCGAAGCACCGCCCCGAGCAGTTCGGCCGCGGCACACCGTCGTGCAGCGCTCACGGGGATCCCTCAGACGCAAAGCAGCCGAGAAGACGATCATCCCGCGCACGGCTAACAGTGCGGCGCTGGCCGGTGATCCCGGGACCGGGGCGCGGCGGCGTGCCTTGGGCACTCCGCGACGCACCCCGGTTCTTCCGATCCCGCGCGCAATGGTGCAACCTCGGACTGGCCCACAGCCGGAGCTGTATCGGTCAAGCGCCAGCAACATCCTCGAGTGAAGCAACACGGCGACAATATTGCCGGCCGGATGACAGGTCGGCACCACGCAGACGAATGGCCAGGATGACCGTGCATCTCGAGCGCTGCCAGCGGGCCCGATGATGCGTACCCGCTGGCGGCTCGAACAATCCACTGCTAAGCGATGAACCGTCTATCCAGGTAAGGACAACCAAAGTGACCGCACGACTCAGACCCAGCGCGATCGGCTCACCGTCAAGTTGGTCTCATACCCGCGTAAGCTTAACGAATCCTCCTTCGGCTAGTTCGGCTTTGTAGGCCCGTCCGTTAAGATGGATGGTCGTGGGGCTATTGGCGGTCGGCATGAAACCTTCTTCGCGCAGCTTGTCTATGAGGGCAGGTGTGGCCCATTGCTGTGGTAGCGGCCTTCCATAGCGTCGGTTCTCCGCGAAGAAGGCTCCGAAGTCCGGTACCCCCGCCCGGCCGGCCCCAAGCACTTGGTCTTCCGCAGGGTTATGAACAAGAAGAACGCGATTACACTCATCCAAACCGGCCGTGTAGCGGTGACCCTGGATTTCATAGGTCATTGTCGGCTGGTCCGAGTCCGGCAAGAGACCCCGGTGGAACAGCCTATCGACCATCGAGTCAGGGGCGATTTGCGAACCGTGTGAAAATCTCTGGGGAGCGGCGAAGGAGACATCTACCGCTTCCTCAGGTGCGGCAGACGATGATGGTCCAGCTTCATTCATGATCTCGCTGAACAAATCATGATCTTCCTGTGTCCAGACGTGCGCTGTCGGTGATTCTGGTGAACGGGCATTATCGATCGGGCTTGGAGCCATAAAGCCCTCCTTTTTGTTAAGAGACCAAAGGCCTCTAGAATATCTCCCAGAGGGAATGAGCTCCCCGCGGGTCACTTCAAATTCCTCCGGGTGTGGTCAGTCAAATTCCTCCACCCGCGAGGCAGGACAAGGGACTGTTAGTTTGAGTTTGTTTCCCGGGCAAGAGCTTC
>NZ_JASAUS010000385.1:0-2608 GCF_029953005.1 Bradyrhizobium sp. Mp27
CGTCAGACGGTTCTCTGATCAGATCTATGGGAACCCTGGCGTACTTGTGCTGAACCGCGTGCGCAAAGTGTCGCCGACGTGCGCCTTGTGACGAAACCTGTCGGAAAGCCGGATGCGGGAAAACCGCACGTCCGGTTTGATGAGCGGGGAGAGGAAACGGAACGCGCAACAAGCGCATCACCGCGCCTCTCCTCGACTCTACTCAAGCGCGGGAAGACTGATGCTGCCGACGCAGAGGCGATCAGCGAAGCTGTCGCGCGCAATACCATGCGCTTCGTCCCGGTTCGTCGAACACTGCAATCACGTCCGCTATCATGAGAGCATCGACAACCTCACTCCTGTCGATGTCTACTTCGGCAGGGCTGAGGCGATCCTTGCAAGCCCGCAGCAATTGGCTCTTCCATTCGGTCGTCCCCCATCGCGGGTGTCAAGCCGCGCACGCGGGACCGCGATTTTAATCGACCCGAAGCTACCGGTCAGCGACCGCGGCTGGCTGCCGTGTCGATGCCCGTAACGGGGCGTTCCCTCATGGCCGGCCTTCATGCCGCGTCCGTAGCGCGGCCGCGCAAGGGCCGCATCGAGCTCGCTGCGGAGCAATTCCTCTAATGAGTTCCCGCGTTGGTTTCCGCACCGCCGTTTCAACCGGATCGAACCAATTTCGAAAAGCTGCGGAGCCGTCTCTCTTTCACACGGCGGGGAAATGCATCTTTGTGACATTGCTGGTCATGGCATGGTCTCCGATCCGGCGCTCCAAACGGCGGATGATTCGAGGTTGATCACCTCAGAGACTACGCCGCTTTCAATTCCAACCAATCCTGCGGCGGGACCCTGTCTGAAATCCGCCAGCCTGTCGGGAACGCAACCCGGAGCGCGAGAAAAATAGCACGTCTGGCTCTGCGCATAATGGCCCAACTCTTGCGAGGGGCGAGCGGGCAAAGGTCAGGTTGGAGATTGAGAATGGCGAGCGTGTCAAAGCTAAAGGTGTTTGCGGCCCTGAGTGCGGCCAGTGTTGCGCTTGTGCCAATATCGGCAAAAGCTCCGATATGGAGTTCGAGCGCTCAATACGGGAGCTTTTCAATCGATGGCTACAGTTGGAACAACGACGTATGGGGCAGGGGCGCAGGACCCCAGACTATCTCGGTGAGTGCTGTCAACCAGTGGGGGGTGTGGTCGAACCAGCCTGATACTGGTGGCATCAAGAGCTATCCCCACGAGGGTTTCAATGTCGGCAAACCGCTCAGTTCGATCAACACTCTGATCTCGAACTTCAATCAGGAAGTTCCGACTAGCGGCGCCTGGGACGTCGCCTACGATATCTGGGATAGCTCAAATCAGTATGAGATAATGCTCTGGACGAATTACACCGGCAATCCCGATGGTGGCGGCAACGTCAAGCCCATTTCTTACAAGTACGCTTCTTCCGGGGCGGCGATACCGATCTACACAAATGTCGATGTAGGCGGAGCGACTTGGAACGTGTTTCAAGGAGAAAATCACCATAAGGTCATCTCATTCCTGCGCACTTCGAAGACCAACAGTGGGACGGTGGATATCAAGAGTGTCCTGCAGTGGATCAAGTCTAAAGGGTACTTTGGGGAGATAAACGTCGGCAACGTCCAATACGGCGTTGAGATCACCTCCTCTCCAGGTGGGATGAACTTCAACTTCAATAATTGGACCCTGACATCGAGGTGAGTACCCACGGTCGGTGAGGTGAAGTGGCCTCGGATTTTGGACCGGCGGCTCAGATGGTGCGGATGCCGTTTTGTTTTGATAAACGGAGACCATGAAGAAGAACGAGACGGAAAATCGAAGCAGCGCTGAAGGCAAAGATCGCCTTGGAGCCGCTGCGAGAACAATCAAAGGTGACGGATCTGGCGCTACCAGCGGTGGAGAGAAAATTACGTGAGGCAACAACTCAGTTCAGGAACATTTTCGGCCAGGCAATGCGACAGCTCCCTAGCAAACATGTGGAGCTGATCGCACCGGACGAAAATCGATTCGCACAATGCTCACGCTGCGTGGGCAGCCCGTCGGGGGCTGGGTGGTTTGTTGCGGGGGCGACGTCGAGAAGTGGACTCTTCGCCTAGTCGCCCTCGATCTTCGTTCGCAATCCCCCGAGGAGAGAAACATGTCGTGGGACGACCAGCAATTCTAACGGACGAAAGCTGTGCCGCTGCTCCTACCTTGCAGTGCGCCCGTTTTTCACAAGCTCAAAGAAATAGCGAGCGAAATACGCAATTTTGGATTTTCGCATCACCACCGAACTTTCGGCACTGTTCTTGAAACGGGCCATTCCGCACCTCGCCGAGTTGGGTGAGAACGATCAATGCCCGCTGCGCGACCTTTCGTGAGCGAAGGTAGCGGGAGATGTCCCGATCGCTGTTGAGCGCCGCGCTCGTGACGTGGGCAACGGGCTTGATCGTCATGCGATCGTGGTGAGCTTGAAGGGCCGCACGCAGAACCGACGATTTCTTATGCGCCTTCAATCATCGGAAACCGAGCTATGGCTGATTTTGGGTGACGCGGCCTGATCAGGCGGCGTGGCTTTCAGTGTTCGGAATGACTTCGATTCCGTCGATGAACTTTACACCGGCGATGACTTTCG
>NZ_JASAUS010000386.1:0-2605 GCF_029953005.1 Bradyrhizobium sp. Mp27
ACCTCGGCTTCCATGACTCGATGGAAGCCACTGTGGACCCTTATCCCGGGGTCCCGATTGGATGCCGATCACCCCGAAAACGGGGTCCTTATTCCATGCCGAAACACACGACCTGCGGCAGCAGGACATTGAGTGCATCCAAAGGCGCGAGTTTTACGTCCCCTCTACAGGCCAGGGGCATGAGATAGAGCAGCGACACAAAATGGCGGCGACGCGATTGCAGGTAGATCATCGCGTCTCCGATCGTGTCGAGCGTGATCCCCGCCCCGAAGCTGGCTTGCCCATTCATACGGAACCCGGCGCTGATGGCCGCGATCTGGAGCATAAGTCGGCAAAAGCGCTCGACGGTGCCGCCCTCTAGGTGGGGCCGCAGCGCGGCCTGCACGCTCGTGACTAATGTCGGGTTTCGGAAGAAGCGGCCGTCCAGCGGAACGGCCATGAGCCACGCGACTAGCGCATCGTCGTCGAGGCCGAAGAATGGCACATTTATGAACTCTTCAATGGCGCGGATCGTATCATGCCATACGCGGACGGTGTCGGCGCGATACTTGGCCAGCGTCGATAAAAGGCCGCCGTTGTGTTCCGCAATCTGCGTCTCCAGCAATATCCTCGCCTCGTCCCCCCCTCAATGTCCGCAGCTTCGAGGGGAAAATCGTGCTATCGTCGGGATTCATGCTTGTCGCTTTGCTCGTGCGGTCAGTCCGGCCAAGCCGCAGCTATCGAACGGCGCGAAGATGGTGGCCCATCTTTCGGCCAAGGGAGAATTTCCGGATTCCACTGAGGTCGAGGAGGCGATCAAGAAGCTGAGCGCGAAGCTGGCTTCCCTACCTCGGCTAACGCGCGAGGTGTTCAAGTTTCTTGTGGAGCGACGCGACGAGCACACCGCCGGCATTACGGACGACTTCCGGATCGCTGACCCAAAATTGCGAAGGATCTATCGTGGCGACGACCTCAACGGCGACCTCGCGCTTCTTGAGGAAGCCGGACTTATCGATGGCAACGAACCGGACGAACCGAGGGGTGCCCCATATTGGCGCCTCTACTTCCCCGGTAGGGATCACGCTTTCCACCATCTCCTTGTCGACTACCTCACCGACATGAAGGTGGATTTGCGCAAGCCGCTTGTCATGCTCGACTTCTCTGACCTCTAAATCGTTGCCCAATAGGCTTGCCAGATCCCTGTCCCGCTGGCGGCAGTGTGTCGGGAGGCCCCCCATACGGCTTATCGCCCGTGCGCTCGCTCACTCCATGCCCAAGCAAGTCACCCCCCAGGAAACGCCGATGGTCGCCTCTGGTGGGATGGAGACGACGTATCATTTTCACGCAAAGATCGGCAGAGACGAAGAAGCTTTGCTGAATCCGGCTGCTCGCCTGACCTCAACTTATTGATATACTGAAGTTTTTCGCGCTTCACTTGACTAAACCCATATTGGGTTGTATCATCCCCAAAATGGGAACGACAGACACTCCAACGAGCCTCTCGGACGCGCTGTTTTCGAACGTGCAGCAGCGCGTGCTCGGCCTCATCTTCGGCCAGCCCGAACGAAGCTTCTACACTTCAGAGATCGTTCGTACCGTCAACTCCGGAACGGGTGCGGTCGAACGTGAGTTGCGACGGCTGCAAGACAGCGGCCTCGTCACGGTTCAATGGATCGGCAATCAAAAACATTACCGAGCCAATTCCGATTCTCCGGTCTTCGGCGAACTGAAGAGTCTCGTGTTGAAAACGGTGGGATTGGCGGGACCATTGGAAGAAGCCCTGCGACCTGACGCCGACAAGATACAAGCGGCGTTTGTCTTCGGTTCAGTCGCGAAAGGCTCGGACACGGCGGCGAGCGACATTGATCTGATGGTGATCGGCGACGATCTCGATTACAGTGATCTGTACACGGCGTTGCAGGGCGCCGAGAGCAAGCTACATCGCAAGGTGAATCCGCTCTTTCTCAAGCGCCAAGACTGGCGGCGCAAAGTCTCTCGCAACGACTCCTTCGTTCAACGAATCAGCACGCAACCAAAAGTTTTCATCGTGGGATCGGAAAGAGCCCTTCAAACATGAGCAAGCCTGAGCTCGACAATCTCGTAAAGATCAAGAAACTCAAGGACGAGCCACCATCGCGATCTGAATACGATGGCATGCTGAGCGCCGCAAAGACACGGCTGCGCGATGCGCAAAACGAAGACTTGGATTCCGACAGCCAGTTTGACCTGGCCTACGGCGCCGCGCATCGACTAGCTGCGGCCACGCTCCGCCGGGAAGGCTATCGTTCTGAGGACCGCATCACTGTGTTTCAGACGCTGGTCCACACTGTCGGCACGGACAAGGCCGACATACAGATTTTCATCCGGGCACATAACGAGCGCAATCTGGCGGAGTATGAAGGCCGCACCGAAATCGACGGGGAGCTGTTGGCCGAAGTGATCCGTTGCACGAAAACGCTGGAAGCGAATGTCGCCAAACTCGCGCCGCCGCCGGAAAAGGAAAAAAGCTAGCGTAAGCAACTAGTACCCACTTTTCTTGGAACGTGAGTCGTGATTCAAGGTCGGGATGATACCCGAAGCAAGAGAAGTCCACCTTTCGAGGAAAGATCGCAAGGTGCTTGAGGCG
>NZ_JASAUS010000387.1:0-2596 GCF_029953005.1 Bradyrhizobium sp. Mp27
GCCGAAAGTCATCGCCGGTGTAAAGTTCATCGACGGAATCGAAGTCATTCCGAACACTGAAAGCCACGCCGCCTGATCAGGCCGCGTCACCCAAAATCAGCCATAGCTCGCACAGAGCAGACGGGCGCTTCATAGACTTGATCCTCCATCGTGTGGACAGCTTCGCCGGGCATGATACGGATCTTTTCGATCGTCAGGACTGCCAGACTCTTTCTAGCCGTCTTTTCGTCAGGGAAGGATCAAGTTGCCTGAACTTGTTGCTCAGCTAACTCATGAATGTCGCCGATCTCCATTCGATCTTTGAGGTGGAAGATCGGCGGCTCATGCAGTCGTCGTATGGGGCTGAGCCAATACCTCTCGGTTGAACGTCCAGATGATCTCGCTACGTCCACGCGCTGCCCGCGGCCCTCGTGAGAACATCATATTTAAGCGGATCCAGCCAGGGCCGGCGTTGTTGACGCTCCCCCTCGCCGGGCAGACGGACCGGAGGATTATAGCATGAACGCTGTTTTCGACTTTTCCAAGCATCGGAAAAGGCAAATCACCCTTTCCGGAGCCTGCGTCATCAGCCTTTTGCTCCTGACTTTTTGTACGGATTCGATGCGCTGGCCGTCCGAAAGTCGTCCAGATTCCCACCCAGAAATAGTACCTCACGCTCTTCGGTTGGGGTAGCACTCACCCATGCCAGATCGGGTTCATCATTTTCGGTTCCATCCTCGAGAATACTGACGATGTCTTCCGCCGTCCAAGTTGTGACCCTCGGCACCGTGTAGGTGTGCAACTCATTCGCGTTTTCCGCGATGACTTTGGCGCCAAACTCCTTGTCGTCGTCCGGCGAAACGAGCAGTAGTGAGGCGTCCTCGGACAGTGACACAAAAGGCGAAGAATTGGTATCGCCCCTCATGTGCTCTGCCGCTGCGCGGCCCAGATCTAGTCGTTGGCCTCCCCAGATATTCCAGGGAGCTTGCTCGTAACGCAAAGCCGCCATGGAACGCAAATGGGCCATCGCGCTTTGACGGTCCAACACATGTGGCCTGCAGTGGCTGGCGTGGTTTTGAAAGCGCTGCAGCTCCGTGTATGACGATGCCAACACGTCGTCGTAAACGCGGTCACTGTCGACGCGATAGGCTGACGATCCAGTCGCTCTTGGCCATTGTGCTGATCTTTGCGCAGCGAGTTCGATGTCTCTTCTGAGTTCCGCAAGGTTAGCGCAAGTCAACGTTGCGGCAAGCTGACCGCGCGTTCTCACGAACGATGCAGCCGCGCACCGTTCGTTCTCAGGGATAGCTTGCGCTTTCTTGTTGCCGTCCGTTACCGTCGGGTTCGATCCAGCCGCGGGTGAAGCTAATGATGCGAGGATTGGCTGAGCCTCTCCAAGCCGATGCTCAAAGTCTGCTTGCGCCGTCTCTTCCTGTTGTGGATCGAGGTTATGCATCCGAGCCTCGGATGGGTTGACGTTGTCAAATGGGGCCATTCCGGTCTCCTTTTGTCGGCCTTCAATATCGTCATGCAAAAGTTGATCAGATCAGGAGCAGCAACTGAGACGGGCGCAGTTTGTATAAGATGCACCGGTCTGGTTCTCGAACGTCCGGTGTTGAGGCGTGCGGCAGGCCCCTGACCGGCAATCCAGCTCATGCTTCTCGTCCAGATATTTGTGTTCGAGTCGGGCTCCAGTCCGGATAAAGATGCTGTTATGCTAGAAAGCCTAGCTGTCGAACAGCTGACCAGACCCAATTGCTTGAAGAAAGCCCGTGGCCATTGCGTCTGTGCCGGCGAGCCTGTTGTTTATTGCGGAGCAGAGTTTTGGCGAGATGGGCCATTGTCGCTCTCCGCTTCATGGCAGTACCGTATGAAAGGTTATGGGGAAGCAGCCCGGGGGAGGGCCCGCTTACCGTAAGCTTGAGCCGCATGGGGCAGCCTGCCTGGACTAGCTTGCATCGGCTCCCCGTGAAGGACTTTGAAAAGCTCTTCAAGAAGCTGCTGGGGATACTAACGCCGGATCATGCCGCGGCCATCGGGCTCTGACCGGGCCGCGTGGCATGAAGATCCATTGTTGGGAATACTGATGCGATGGATCGCGTCGGCGCGCCGAGCGTTAGTCGCAAAACAAGCCACGGGGGTGCGACTTCGATCGGCCCAACTCGTTCTCCCATAGATGGACCCGTCGGCTCGCGGAGCAGGCCTAGCCGATCGCGAGCTTTGGCTAACCAGGAGGCCGGCGATCCGCAAGTGTCGAATTGCAATTGATCGATTGCGTGCCCGTAAGGACTGCGGCTCTTGCCCTCCTGCAACCGAAGTCGGAATTTTTGCTTTCAAGGTGGCGTAGCGACCATAATGCGGTTTCTGTCAGCGGGACCGTGTTTGTCAGAATCAGAACATTCTGCGCCCATGTGGAAATTACGCTGCCGATTTAGCTCGACAATTCCGACTGATGCGGCTGGCACGGTTGTTGCTGCCGATGAGGTAAGGCCAGGCTGAGTGCAGAGCTAGCCCGTCTTATTCGCGAGAGGGCGCCTGAGAGGCTGGCGAGCGTGGTGTAAAGCGCTGATGCTGCGTAGGATTCGGTTGTGAAGCCAACCCCATCACCTCAACCGCG
>NZ_JASAUS010000388.1:0-2580 GCF_029953005.1 Bradyrhizobium sp. Mp27
AACGTCCTGCCTGACCGGCTACTGCTGTTCAGCGGCGCTGACGGCGATCATCAGGTGGGGGAGTTTCAAGTGACCATACCCGGGGGATTTTGACCGACCCACGGGGGGCGAAAGCAGTTGGTAGTCGTCGGAAAACGTCGAGCCGACTTCTTTTGAGTTGAGGCAACTTGGAGGTCTAATACATGATTAACGTGAGGAGCGTTCTTTTCGGCTCAACCGCCGGATTGATCGGCATGGGGACGGCTTAGGCGGCCGACCTACCTGTAAAGGCAAAAGCCGTCGAGTTTGTGAAGATTTGCTCCCTGTACGGCGCCGGGTTCTACTACATCCCGGGCACTGATACCTGCATCAAGTTGGGTGGTTACCTGCGTGCAGAAACGTCTCTCAGTGCGAGCGTATTTAACGGTAACTACAGTGGTGTTCAGGGTGCTCAGAACCGCCTGACGAACTACTACTTCACTAAGGCGCGCGAAGACTTCAACATCGATACGCGCACCGCGACCGAGTACGGCGTGGTCCGCACGTTCTTTGACGCGACGTTCAGTTGGACAACCGACGCATACTCGGGAAGTGGTACTACTGCCGGTGCTACGGTGTACTCACAGCTTGGCAGCACGGGCGTTGGTGCGCCGAGCAACGCCAATGCGGGCGCGGTTGCTGGCGGCACGCTTGGCGTGTACTACGCCTTCATCCAATTCGCTGGGTTCACCATAGGTAAGGCCGTCTCGCAGTTCGACGCGCCTTGGACTAATTACCCTGGCAACAACTTCGACGGTCTGGTCGGCGGCGGCACAGTGACTGGAGTAAACCAGCTTACCTACACCGCAGACTTCGGCGAGGGCATCACCGCATCGATCTCGGCTGTTGATCCGACCGCTTACTACCAGAGTAACCTATATAATGTCGGTGCCGGCCTTACGTCAGTGGCAGGCTTCGGTTCTGGCAACTTTGGCGCCAATGACTTTGGCGGAACGAGGGCTCCTGATATACAGGGCATGTTCCGCGTCGATCAGGCTTGGGGCCTTTTTCAGGCGTCGGTCGCAGCGCATAACAATCATGCTGCGTACTACGGCGCGACAGAGCCGACCGGTCATCCGGGCGACAAATGGGGTTGGGCTGCTCAGCTGGCATTGTCGATCAAGAATCTTCCGACCGGCCCCGGTGACACCATCAACATGCAAGCGGTCTACACCGATGGTGCTACCCGCTACAACTTCCAGAGCTTGGCTCCGCAAAACTTTGCTATGTTTGGCGGTACCAGCGTTCCGGGTGCCTACCAGAGCATTGGGCTTGCAGCCGCTGCTGACGGTGTGTTTGGGCCCGGAGCTGGCATTTCCACGGTCCAGACTTGGGGCTTCCGGGGCGCTTATACCCACAACTGGAATCCGTACTGGAACAGTGCGATCTACGGCGCGTACGCTCAGCTGAAGTACGGTAGCGGTGGTTCGGCTCTCGTTTGCGCTGCGATCCTGGGCTTGGGCGCACCGACTGCTGGTATCACCACGTGCAATCCGGATTTCAATGTCGCACAGCTCGGTCTTATAACCCGCTGGACGCCGGTGAAGAACCTTACGTTCTCGGCAGACGTGGTCTGGACTCACCTCGACCAAAAGTTTGACGGGACAATTACGACGACGGCGGCTGTTCCACTTGTGGCAAAGCCCGCAGCTACATACGAGCTGAAGGACCAAAACACGGTTAGTCTGCTGCTCCGTGCTCAGCGCAATTGGTGAGATTGTTCGGTGAACGGAAGGAGAGAAAAGTAGTTCTACGGTAAACCTCCAAAGAAAGGCCTCCGGTATGCCCATCGGAGGCCTTTTTGGCGCCAATGGTCGCGCCGCACACGATGTTCGCTGGGGGGCGGTGATTGCGCGCTATTCGCCCGATGACCTGCCCCTGAAGCTTCGGTCCAGCGGCGCTTAGCTGCGGCCTGCACACTGGAGCATTTTTGGCTAGAGGATCACCACCGCACGACGACCACAGGCGCGCCTTCCCTGCAGCCGCACTGGCTGCACTATAGCCATACGGCTTACAAATCGCGGCTTCGTTCAATCCCGGCCTCTATGAGGTCGCCACCCGCGGCACAGCGCGCCGCTGGTCTTTGCCCCGCGAACCTCACAGAACACTCAAGATTCCGTCGAGTCGCCCGTTGTGCTTCCGTCGTCGCATCGGAGTTGGCGATGCGACCGAAGAAGCACAGTACGACGTGATCGGGGGATCTGTTCCGGGCCAGGCTGGACCAGATCATCAATATGAAGCACGAGCTGGTTCAGCTCGCCGGCAAGGTCGATTGGGACTGGATCGACTGCGAGATCGCGCCGCGCTGCTCTACAGCGAGAATGGTCACCCCGGGATCGCGACCTGCTTCATGATCCGGCCGTTGCTGCTCAAGCACATTTACTGGCTGTCATGAGGGGCTGTGCAAGCGCTGGGTCGGCGACCCGTATTTCCGTGTGCCTCATAGCTGGTTGCGCGTTTCGCGGGATCGTGAGCGCGGATTTCAGGGGATCGTGAGCAGAGATTTCAGACGATCGTGAGCAACGATTTCGCGGGATCGTGAGCAAGGCTTTCGGAGCCTTG
>NZ_JASAUS010000389.1:0-2537 GCF_029953005.1 Bradyrhizobium sp. Mp27
CCAAATCCTCCAAAGAGCAAGTTGGGTACGAGCTGGCACCGGACACCTTCCGGCGCCCGCCTTGATGGGGCCCGAAGGCGCCCCGGCCGCCACGTCTGCGGCGTCCAAAAATTCTGTCACGAGCAAAAACGTTTCAAGAGGATGACGAAAAACATTTAGCGCTCTAAACGGGCAGTCTGGTCTAGCGTTGTTGTCGTGAAGGTTACATCCGCTTCTCCGCGGTCGATTGCCGCCTGGGTTCGAAATCAGCAGTGGACGCCAAGTTGGATCGGTGTCCGGTCTGCCTGACAGCCGACATGACACGCGCTCAATCGACCTGCGGCTAAGGGCCACAACCCGACTACCCACCTCGGCGACGATATGGGGCTTTGCTTGGTCCGCAGGGTGTACCATCGGCCGACCCGGCCCGCGATAGCTGAGGCGCAGCCTATCCCGTGCCTGCTCAGCAGGTCCCACTTTACATTATCAAAGGGAATGTAAGCGTTGTTGTTGTACCCGCGTCGCTGCTAGTCTGGTTGACGGTACCGCCAATTTGTCTCGCCAGAGAGGTAATCAGCTTAAGGCCCGACCCGTTTTTGTTCGGATGTTGAATGCCGCGACCGTTGTCGGTCACTGTCAATCGGGCCTCGCCGTAGCCGACGCCTCCCACCAAACTTACGCTGATCCTGCCTCCCTCTGCACCGAACGCATGCTTGATGCTGTTCATCGCAGTCTCATTCAAAATGAGGCCAACCGGGAGGGCCCGGTCGATCGCCAATTCGAGCTCGTCGCATTCGACGTCGACTTCAACCTCATCCACCTGATTGCGGATCGCGCTGCAAAGAGCCCGGATGTAATGGGAAAGTCTAACGATCTGCCCCTCTTGGCGAGGGGCAAGCTGATCATGTGCGAGCGAGATGGCGTTGATGCGGCTGGCCACGTGGTCCAGAGCGCGGTGTGATTCTGGATCAAGATAGCGGCGCTTCTGGATGGAAATCGAGGACAGGACGAGTTGAAAATTGTTCTTGACCCGATGTTGCATCTCTCGAAGCAAGATCTGCCCCTTTTTAGCTTCCGCGACCGCAGCCATAAGGCTTGCATGTTCGTCCGGTTGCGCACCGCGACGCAGCACAGCACCTATCAGCGCGGCGGCGGCGGTCAGAAACTCGGTCGTATCCTGGGAGAAGTCTCTCGGCTTTGTACTGTCCACCTCCAGCACGCCCCATGCGGCGCCGCCGATGAGGATCGGGACGTTGCTGACAGCCACAATGCTGTGCTCCGCCAAGAACTCGGAACAAACAAATTCGTTCTGCTCGGCGAAATCTCTGATGCTGACAGGCTCGGCCGTTTGGAAAGCGCGGCCAGGCGGCGAGCGGAGGTCGGCCGACAGCGTGGCGGTGCGGAGGGCACCATCCTTCCAGCCGACTCCCGCAATCAACAGAAGATCGGACGTGTCTGGACGATATTGAAGCACCTTAACATGGTCGATTTCCACGGCTCGGGCAATTTGCAGCACCGCTTGGTCCAAGAAGCGTTCTGTTCCGGCCTCTTCAACCGAAAGACGACCGATATCGACCAAAATGCGGATATGGCGCCGGAGTTTATCCAGCACATCGCCCTCAGTGTGTTCGGCCGGGTGGTCCTCCATTCGTCTCTAACATCGGGCCTCATGAATTGTGCCTAAGCGCGAGACCGTACAATAGGAACGAAACAGGGAACCTCCGCTCCAATGCGGGTTTGGTTCTCCAGACAAAACAGCGCGAGCGAAAATGGGAAACAGTGGCGTCGGAATGCTACTCGGCGATACCTCAGTGACGGCGCTCTGGATGATGTTTATCGGCGCCTTCATCTTGGGTGGCACAATTCTCTATGGCGTCATAAAGACGGGAAGGATGCGCCGCAGCGAGCGTGCGCAGCTCGATCGAAACACAGAGATGGCGCAGCGCCGGGACGACCCGGAGAAAAGAGCCGCTCGTTAAGCGATCGGCGCGTCGACCGGTCAAATGTAAGGTTTAGGAACTTAGGCCGGAATGGCGCTGGAGCGTCTACACATAATTCCGCGATGTCCGCTTATTCCCTAACAGCCGCACGGAAGCGGACAATGCGCGAGGTCCGAAGTACAGGCTTAAAAGATTGTTCTCCAAAACGCTCGAACGCTAACGCCCGCAATGGGTCACAACCGACCGTCGAAGCGAGCGCGGGTCCACGTCTGCTCTACCAGCGATAGACGTATGACAACAGGATCAGCGGGGTTCGGTTCAGGGCCACTTCCGGACACGGCGCGACTGGTTGGCCTCGATGGCCGGTCACCCTTTCCATGCAGGATCCTAACGCACGCAAGGCGCGGCGGCATCGCCCCATTCGAAATCCGCGTTTGCGTCCATCCTTTGCCGCAGCGGGTACGGCTTACAGTTGTCGTCCCGGCAGAGCCGTGAGCTCTTGGGGGCGCTTGATGCGCCAGAACGGATATGCCGCCAATTCTTTCGAATGCTGCCCGAACATATCGACCCGTCTGCTTGTAAACTCCGTAATGACGCCGAAAAATTCAGTTGGTGACC
>NZ_JASAUS010000390.1:0-2534 GCF_029953005.1 Bradyrhizobium sp. Mp27
TTGCACCTGCTGCTCGAACAGTTCGTGGATGCACCGCTGCGACGGATAGGCCGCCGCCGTCCGGTTCAGCTCCTCCAGCAGATAGGTGCGTTCAGCCGCCGGCAGGATGTCCAGCTCCCGCACCGGCCTGTCGGGAGCCTGCTCCAATGCATCTGCCAGCTGCTCGAGCGCCCGCTGCATGTAGCCGCAGACCCGATCCGCAGAGATTGGCTCCGCCACCTGCGCCGTCAGGCCGAGCGCCTCGCCAAAATCCTCCACCGATAGCGTCAACGGGTAGTTGGTGCGCTCTTCCCCGCCCAGCCGTTCGATGCCGGCCAGGACATCGTCCGTTCCTGAGCCGGACTTGGCCGCCGGCGTGTTGTGGCGGTAGTTCAGCAGCGCGCTGAACAGCGGCGCCGGCGCCGCAACGCCGCTGCAGCGTTGCGCCAGCGCCAGCGAGGCATGTTCGTGCGCCAGCAGCTCGGAAAGCCGCGCATGCGTGGCCTGCACGCTCGCCTCGACCCCGGCTCCGTCGAGGTCGAGCCGCACAGGCAGGGTGTTGATGAACAGGCCCATCGCACGGTCGGCGCCCGCACCCGCATGCATGCGGCCGAACAGCACCGTGCCGAACACCACCTGCTCTCGGCCGCTGCTCAGCGCCACCACCTGCCCCCAGGCCAGATGGCACAGGCTCGCAAGGCTCACCCTGAGCCGCCGCGCCTGAGCGCGCAGCCGATCGTTGAGCGCCTGCGGAAGCATCCGATGCGCCTCGCCGATCCCGCTGCCGTCGCCATGCACCTGGCGAAGCCCGAACGGCAGCGTCGGCTCGTCGATGTCGCCCAGCATCTCCTGGAAGAACGCTTCATGCGCCTTGGCATCGATGCCAAGCCGCGCCTGCGCCACCAGATTGCGGAACGGCTGCGGGACGGCAAGCTCATGCCCGCGTCCCGCCAGCACGGCCCGCACCTCGGCATGCATCACTTCCAGCGTCGTGTGATCCCCGATCAGATGATGCAGCAACTGCAGCAGCAGCCAGCGCCCGCTGCCCGGCTCGCGCGCAATCACGAAGCGCATCAAGGGCGCCCGGCCCAGATCGATGCGGTACTGACGCGGATCGAACCGCCGCTTCAGCTGCTCGCGACCGGAACCGCCATTCTCGTCCAGCTCGACCTCGGTCACCTCCAGCGGCGCGCGGCGCCACACCACCTGGGCCGGGCGCGACAGCCCTTCCCAGACAAACGACGTCCTCAGGATATCGTGCCGATCCACCACCCGCTGAACCGCGGCAAGATAGCGCTCCAACAGGTCACGATCGGCAAAGGCCATCTGTGAGACCAGCAGGTAGGGATCGCCCGTTGCCGCCAACAAATGATGGAACAGGATGCCGTCCTGCAGCGGCGACAAGCCATAGATGTCCTGGATGTTGGCGACCCTGCCCGGCACCGTGGCGACGACCCGGTCGATCTCTTCCTGCGTCAGCTCGATCAGCGGCAGCATCCGCGGCGTGATCGCCGTGCTGTGCTCGTCGATCAGGTTGGCGGGCACCGCCACCTCGCGATGGCTGCCAAGGCTTGCGGCCAGATCGCAAAGCACCGGCCTGGCGAACAGGGTGCGCACCTCGACCCCGAGCGACAGCCGCCGCAGCCGCTCCATCAGCTGCACCGCCAGCAGTGAGTGGCCGCCGAGCTCGAAGAAGTGGTCGTGGCGCCCGACCCGCTCGACACCGAGAAGCTCGGCCCAGATCTGCGCCAGCATCGTCTCGACCTCGCCGCGCGGCGCCTCATAGGCCGCCAGCGCATAGGCCTCATCGGCCGGCGCCGGCAGTGCCTTGCGGTCGAGCTTGCCGTTCACCGTCAGCGGCAGCGCCGCGATCGGCACGAACGCCGATGGCACCATGTAGTCCGGCAGCCGCGCGCTTAGATGCGCGCGCAAGGCGCCGGCCAGCCCGCCTCCATCGCCCTCGTCCGAGCCGGCCTCGGGCGCGCCCGCCACATAGGCGATAAGATGCTTGTCGCCGGCGCGGTTCTGGCGCGCCACCACCACCGCCTCGCGCACCCAGGCGTGCTCGCAAAGCCGCGCGGCGATCTCGCCGGGCTCGATCCGGAAGCCGCGGATCTTCACCTGCTCGTCGTTGCGGCCCAAAAACTCAAGATTGCCGTCCGGCAGATAGCGCGCCAGATCGCCAGTCCGGTACAGCCGGTCGCCGTCCACAAACGGGCTGGTGATGAACCGCTCCGCCGTCAGCTCCGGCCGGTTCAGATAGCCGCGCGCAACACCCGCCCCGCCAATGTAAAGCTCTCCCACCGCCCCAAACGGAACCAGCTCGCCACGAGCGTCGAGCAGATAGATCCGCGTGTTCGCAATCGGACGCCCGATCGGGACGTTTGTGGAGGTGGCGAGCCCGGTCGGAATATCATAGAAGACGCAGCCGACGACAGCTTCGGTCGGGCCATATTCATTCACCATCCTGGCCATAGGCTGGATGCTGCGCCACAACGAGACCGTTGAATGCGAAAGCGGTTCCCCGCCGATAATAAAGGTGTCGACCTGGCTCG
>NZ_JASAUS010000391.1:0-2525 GCF_029953005.1 Bradyrhizobium sp. Mp27
ACGCCTCAAGCACCTTGCGATCTTTCCTCGAAAGGTGGACTTCTCTTGCTTCGGGTATCATCCCGACCTTGAATCACGACTCACGTTCCAAGAAAAGTGGGTACTAGATAGCGCCGCCAAATCAAATAGTAGTTCATCGTCTGCCTGCAGAGGAGCCAGACTCAACAAGGGGATTAAGCGAGGTGACCGAGATTGGACGAGGGTCTCCTGCAGACTGCCGTAGCGCATATAGTGAACGGAGAGTTTCGCTGCCCAAGCCTATATTCGGCTCCGGCGAGGAGCTGTAACCCGCGTCAAGCAGGGTCCTAGCCAATTTCGCACGCTCGTCATCGCTCAGCTTCTGAAGCGCTGTAAGCGGATCACGATCCACAAACGGGGCCAACCTGATTTCATAGGAGCGCACGTCGGCATTTCCGACGATTAGTAGCGAGTATTCTCCCGGAGACAGCGCAGCAATGATGAGTTCTGTCGCCGCCCCCTTGAAATTTGAGAAAGCAAGCGGGCGCTTCTCGCGATCAAGGAGAGCTATATCCAGATCACCCCCGTCCGGTCGAACGCTGATCTTGAGTGTTCGCGCGGTATTGATTGATAGACCTAGACTAATTTGGGCGCCTGCTCGCAGATCTTTACCGAAATAACCCTGGGCTGCCGATAACGCCGACTCAGGAATTTGATAGACGTCACCAGACATCGGCAAAGTCGAAACACCTGGTAAGCGCTCGTCCAACGGAGCCGTTCCCGCCTTCAGATCAGCAATGGGGTTTCCGGGATCCTTCGCCAGCAAGCCCGCCCAACCGTAAACTTGGCGATCGTCATCAATCCATTTCCCGACCCCGAGCACTTGGCCGGAGTCAGATACCGCAGCATCCAAGATATCTGACCCGATTTGATTCTTAAACAGACCGACCGTTGAAGTCTGCTTCAACTCCCTCTGCACAGTTTGCCAGATGGCTTGGTTCGTGCCCCTCTTGCCGTTAGAACCTGAGCCGACGAGAACAAAACGCTCATTGTCGCCTAGCGGCACGATCGCTCGAAACCGATCCCCGCCGTCGCGGTCGGATCCGTCCAGCGGAAATGGATAGCTAACAGAGGCTTCGACAGAAAAGCTCGGCGCAAGTCGAATGCGAAACGCTTGAGCGGCCGGTACTCCCTTCTCCGGATCCCTACCATATCCCGCGATCATGTACGATCCTGGAACAACTCGTTTGATTGAATATGCCATCTCATTGAAATCCGAGGCGCCAATCCTGTATGGGTTGGACAAGCTCCAAATTGGCCCCCTCGAAGACGGCTGTGAAACTAGAGATAGCGTTTGCACGAGAATGTTGTCTTGACACTCCCCTGGTCGTGACGAATGCGGAGCAGACGCGAATCCTGCAACTACGTAACTATTTGATGTGTCCGTAGGCGCGATATCCAAGAATGCCTGCCGATTATTGGCGCCACTCGTTTGCGAGCCCGAATAAAAAGGAGGTGCTTCGAATTGGCCATCGGACATCCGGAGTGTCGCAGCGACACTTTGCGACCATTTAACACATTTTCCCTCATCAAAGCCCGCTGTCCGGCGTCCAGCCAGTATCAACTTGCCGCTCTTGCTATCATAGAGCCCTGAGTGGAAGATTGTTACGACTCCTGGATCAGTGGCAAACGGTCTGTTCCAAAGCACGTTGCCGCTAGCACCGATTCTGAGAGCCCAGGCGACTTGCTTGTCCTCCGCAAGCGTGAGCTGCCCTAAGATGACAACGCCTCCATCCGGCAACGCAATGAGCTTACGACTTTCGCCCACAGTTGATTTGTTGTCGCCGGCTGTAACGCCTGACGGCAACGGCAAAGCCACAGGGGCGTCCTTCAATTGGCCTCCTCGAGTGATGTGAAGTAAGACTAAGCCAGAGCTCACCCCTGCGGATTTAAGCTGACCCACGGCCGTGAAGCCGCTACCCGTCCAGACCACGTTCGCAATGGCGTTCAGATCAGAGTAGCAACGAACGCCGTCTTTTTCACCGCAACCAGCTTGAGCTCCGCTTGGGCCGACCAACACTCCAATTGCTGCACTAAGAGCCAAGATAGCTCGGTGCAGAACACTGTTTGAGCGAATTAGCCGCATTCCTATCTCTCCGCGCGTCTGGCCGACTCAACGGGAAAACTTTGGTCAATCGATTGAACTCGCTAAACAACCGCACCTCTCTCCTCTGCACGGTAACACTGAGGGGTTGCGATGGCTATCAGGTCTTTACAGGGCGTGGCCAGTCGGTGATCAGTGCAAAATTCATGATTTATGCACAAACGGCTTGACCCTTATAAAATGGGGCTCTACGTTGTGCATATTATATGTGCGAAATGGAGAGCGGTATGGCGGTCTATGGATATGCGCGTGTGAGCACCGACGGCCAATCCTTGTCCGCCCAACTGGCTGAGCTAACCCGTCCTATTCGTGAGAGTGCGGCTTTTGGGCCCGATTGATGCGGCCGCACATCTTGTCTGACGAGGCGCACAGGATTGCCTTCGGCTTTTCGCCGCCTGACGAC
>NZ_JASAUS010000392.1:0-2513 GCF_029953005.1 Bradyrhizobium sp. Mp27
CCGGCCTGTTGTTGTCACGCAGGTAGTCGCTGAAACTGCGAAGAGCAGTTGCATCCTTCCTGCTTGCATCCTTCTTGCCGGTATCTGTCGCTGCTTCGTTTTTGTACTCTTCGATGAGAGCCGCGTCCTGGGGATAAGGATGCAACTCAGTGCGGCCTGCGATCCGCACGACTCCGCCCGTCGACTGCGAGGTTCGGAGATGAACTATCGCCGCAAGAAGTCTTAAGGGATTACCCTTTCCGATGAACTCGCGCGCATCAGCGGTCAGTGACTTTTCGTCGTCGAGCCGAGCAGCAATGGGATCTTTGTTATTTGCGAAGAGCCAGTGGCCAAAGCTGAGAAGAGTACGTACATAGCCCCTGGCGGTGCGTTCGGCGGCGTTCCCATTACGGAGGGCCTCCTCAAGCCCCGAAATAAGGGGAGCATCCTCGGTATGAAGAGGCTGCTCGTCGTGCCCTCTCAAAATCCCAGTTGACTGAGCCGGCTGCGGCGCCGAGGACGACGGGCCGGGTTCGTCCATCCGGCCCAAATCCTGATCGTGGCCTTCCGCAGGAAGCAATTCCTCTGGCCAACTGCCAGCTTTCTGCCACGCACTGTGCTGCGCAGCGGCGTCGCCGACCTGTCTCGACTCCATCAGGGCCGCGTCTTCGGGATCAATATGGCGCTCGAGCTCCATCGCTTTAGGGCCCGCCTGTGATTTTCGGAGATGAGCCAGAGCGGCACCGATCCTCGAATCAGCACCGGCGTCCTTCTTATAGCTCTTGACATCTCCATCCAGCGCCTTGCCTGAAAGCCGACCAGCAATGCCCTTCTTGTTGTTTTCACGCAGGTAGTCACTGAAACTGCGAAGAGCCGTTGCATCCCTCCTGGCTTCTTCCTTCTTGCCGGTATCTGTCGCTGCTTCGTTTTTGTACTCTTCGATGAGAGCTGCGTCCTGGGGATAAGGATGCAACTCAGTGCGGCCTGCGATCGGCACGATTCCGCCCGTCAACCGCGAGGTCCTGAGATGGTCTATTGCCCTAAGGAGTGTCGCGGGACGCTTTTCGAACAACTCGCGCGCATCAGCGGTCAGTGACTCTTCGTCGTCGAGCCGAGCAAAAATGCTCTTTTTGTTATTTGCGTAGAGCCTCTGGCCAAAGCTGCGAAGAGAAGATAGATAGTTTCGGACGGTGCGTTCGGCGGCGCTCCCATTCCGGAGGGCCTCCTCAAACCCCGCAATAAGGGGAACATCCTCGGAATGAAGAGGCCGCTTCTTGTGCCCTATCGCAACCCCAGTTGACTGAGCCGGTTGCGGCGCCGAGGACGGCGGGCCGGGTTCGTCCATCGGACCCAAAAGCAAATTCTGATCATGGCCTTCCGCAGGAAGCAATTCCTCTGGCCAACTGCCAGCTTTCTGCGACGAACTGTGCTGCGCAGCAGCGTCGCCGACCTGCCTCGACTCCTTCAGGGCCGCGTCTTCGGAATCAATATGGCGCTCGAGCTCCATCGCCTTAGCGCCCGCCTGCGATTTTCGGAGATGAGCCAGAGCGGCACCGATCCTCGAATCAGCACCGGGGGCCCTCTTATAGCTCTTGACATCTCCATCCAACGCCTCGTCTGAAAGACGAGCAGCAATGCCCTTCTTGCTGTTTTCACGCAGGTAGTCGCTGAAACTGCGAAGAGCAGTTGCATTCTTGCTTGCATCCTTCTTGCCGGTATCTGTCGCTGCGTCGTTTTTGTACTCTTCGATCAGAGCTGCGTCCTGGGGATAAGGATGCAACTCAGTGCGGCCTGCGATCGGCACGATTCCGCCCGTCGACCGCGAGGTCCTGAGATGGTCTATTGCCCTAAGGAGTGTCGCGGGACGCTTTTCGAACACGCGCGCATCAACGGTCAGCGACTCTTCGTCGTCGAGCCGAGCAGCAATGGGATCTTTGTTATTTGCGAAGAGCCACTGGCCAAAGCTGCGAAGAGAATATAGATTATTTTGTGCGGTGCCTTTGGCGGCCCCGCCCTTGATGAGGGCCTTCTCAAGCCCCAAAATAAGGGGAGCATCCTGGGAATAAAGGGGGCTTTTGCTGAGCCTTCTCAGAATCCCTTTTGACTGAGCCGGCTGCGGCGTCGAGGCGGCCGGCATTGCTCCATCACCTTCACCTGAACTGCCGATCTCGCTCAATTGCCGCTCAAAGGTCGCCGCGGCTGCGGACGGAGCCGCGGGTGAGCTCTCTTGCGGGCCCGTGCTGTCCGATTGTTCACGCACCCGCTTGGTCGAGGGGAAATCCATCCGTTCTCACTTTCAAAATATGAACCAGGGCTTCGATCTGGCATGCTGGCGATCAGCAACAAACCACCCTTTACAGCCCTCGATAGACCCGCACCGGGAGCATCTGCGGATTTCACGGATCGTGAGCATCGATTTCGCGCGATCGTGAGCAGCCCGCTACGGCCGATGGGAGATAGAGTCAGTGTTCTGGTTGGCCGTCAAGGGTGATGGTTTTGGCGCTGCGTTTTCGCATGCTTTCTCCGGTGAGCTG
>NZ_JASAUS010000393.1:0-2508 GCF_029953005.1 Bradyrhizobium sp. Mp27
CAGAAACCGTAATCCTGAACGGCCAATGTGCTTTTGGGGTGCCCCTTCGACATGGGAGCACCGTCCCACCGAACGGGGCCGTTATACGCTGGCCCATTGATGGCCACTGATGCTATCTTGCTTGGGTTTCTCTTGCTTGGGTTTCTGAGGCCCAACCCTATGGTTGCACACAACCTAGACGGTTGCAACAGTCATTTTCTACTCAGGGCGCGACGAAACCGCGCGCTCTCGTAAAGCGGTTGCAAGGCTCGACGTGTGAATCGGCGTGGGGTCCGGACGCCGATCGGCGTCCCAAGCGCGTGATTGACTTCGCGCGTGCGGGGTCAATGTTCGGCCTCGATTCACAGCCCGCCTTCCGGCAAACCTCGGCGACTGGCGTCCTTTCCTCTGCCTGACGCAAAACGAAAGCGATCTGTGCCTCGGTGAACTTCGATGCCTTCATGGAACTCTCCTCGTCCCCAAGGGGATCATAAGTGGAAAATTCCAGCTCCGATTGGCCTAATCTGCGGGGAGCACGTCAGTCTTGGGCCAGAGCGAACTTCAAACTGGATTAAGCCTGAGGGGCAAGGTCATTGCCGATGCTGATCGGATGCACCACGTCGTCTGGGATTTGTCATACGCCGGTGACGAGGGCGGCATCATCTGCCATTTGTCTCGCTCGGAAGAAACAGGCAGAGCGCTTGTCGTCTCCCTCACACCTGTGAGCGTGCCGCGCTCGATGCCACTTGCAGCGGCCGTTCTCGATTATCAGAAGCACCGAGTGAAGAAGCTCAAGAAGCCGGGCCGGAGGTAGCATAGAAATGGCGCACGCGATCATCCGAGGAAAGAATGGTCGCCGATACGAAGTGGATTTTGACGACGCGCCGGTACGCGTCGAAGTTCATGCCAGTGAGGAGACCGTCGAGATTTTTGTGGAGGCAGATTTTGAAACGCACCTGGAAGAACGGCGACGTTTTGCGATAATCAGCATCCCCCGCCACTTGTTCAGCGAGGCCACGGGTCGGACGGCGCGACGCGCAGCGAAGGATCGTTAATGCCGCTGCCGCGCACTCTGTGGCGCTTCCCCCTTCAGGCCGCAGCCATGCGCTCCCTACCGCGGAGCGGTTTAGTGCAACATTCATTCTGGCAACCTCGGCCCGACATAGTTCAACAGCGATCGGGACATCCCCGAGTGCGCCGTTTCCTGGCACTTGCTCGGGTTGTCTTTTTCGTTCCCGAACAGGCCCGAGTCGCACGATGTAAGGCGACATCTGTCTTCGCTGCTGGTTTGGTCTTTCTGGCAGATATCTTGCCTTTTTGCGACTTGGACTGTTGGGGTCTCTTTGAGACTGTGAAGGCAGGATTTGGGGTATCGGGAGTTTCGGCCATCTCCAGCCCGAATAGAGCGGCGACATCGCCTTCATCAAGCACCTTCGCCGCGCCTGGCGCCGTTGTTAGCGGAGAATCCTGTCCAGCGCTGGCGAGCATTTCAGTTTCATCCACATCACGCAGCACAAAAAGAAGCTGAGGCTTTTCATCTAGCCGGGCGCCGACACCATACAGTGCTGCCGCAACGTGCTTGCACATGTCCGCCCAGTCCGGACAGCTGCAGGACAGCTTGATTTCCGTCGGCGACGGAAACAGGCCGTCACCCTCTCGACAGACCCGGTCCATCACGCCCTTCGCCAAGCGGCCCTGCAGGAGCTCAACTAGCGAATCGACGGTCCCGGCGCAGTCCCGACAGATGGATTTCCAGCGTGCCCGCGTAACCGGTGCAATGACAATCTTGATTTGGTAGAGCTCAGACCCGGCGACCATTGCCGAGATCTCGCCCTTGGCAATTTGCAGGTCGATAACGGAGCCGTTTCGAACATAGGTCCGGCCGCGCGGCAAGCGGTTCTCATAGTCGCTGTAGCGTTCAAGGTTGACGCACCAAGATCTGCCCCAGAAGCTCTTGGTAATTGTGCGGCCCTCGATCCTCACGGGCGCAACCGATCGTCCCTGCTTCTTGAGCTTGGCCAACTTGCGTTCTGCCTGTCGCCGCTTCTCAGCTACTGGCACGTAAGCATGCCACCCGTAGTAGCTCATTCATCCCCTTCCTTCATCGCCGCGCCCAAATCGAGAGTCACGAGTCTAAGCAACGCCTCATCTTTCATCTCAGTCAACAGGATGTCAGCTCCGCCGCTAAGAAAATCCCCAGCCAATTGTTTCTTCGACTCAATCATATGGTCGATCTTTTCCTCCACGGTGCCGCGACAAACGAACTTGTGCACAAGCACGTTCTTGGTCTGTCCGATCCGGAAGGCACGGTCGGTGGCTTGGTTTTCGACAGCCGGATTCCACCACCTGTCGAAATGAATGACATGCGAGGCCGCTGTGAGATTGAGCCCGGTGCCGCCTGCTTTGACCGAGAGCACAAAGAACGGGACGTCTTCGTCTTCCTGAAATTGGCGCACCAGGCCCTTGCGCTTCTTAACCTCTGTCTCACCATGCAGGACGAGGCCGGGCCTTCCGAATACGGAGCCCAGG
>NZ_JASAUS010000394.1:0-2480 GCF_029953005.1 Bradyrhizobium sp. Mp27
TTGTGGGGGTGATCGGCTTTGAACAACGTATCCACGAACTCGTCGGCGGTCAGCCGGAGCTGGCCGAACTCATGGAACCGCTTCTCGTCGCCCGACGCGTTTTACGCGAACCGGCGACGCCGCGGTTCCTCAGATCGTTCATGACCTTGAGCCAGAATTTGGCGCCTTCGGTTTGCTCGATCCAAAGCCCGAGCACGTCTTTCTCGCCCGATGCAGTGATGCCCAGCACGACGTAGACTGCCTTGTTCTTGACCATCCCCTCATCGCGAATCTTGACCCTGAGCGCGTCGAAGAAGACCACCGGATAGATCGCTTCCAGCGGCCGGCTCTGCCATTCGCGGACCTCGTCGAGAATCGCGTCGGTGACCTTGCTGATCAGATCGGGGGACACCTCGGTGCCGTAGAGCTCGGCCAGATGGCCCTGGATCTCCCGTACCGTCATGCCCCGCCCGTAGAGACTGATGATCTTCTCGTCGAAGCCGTCGAAGCGGGTCTGGCCCTTCGCGACGATCACCGGTTCGAACGTGCCGGCGCGGTCGCGCGGCACCTCGATCTCGATCTCGCCGTCGTCCGTCAACAGCGCTTTGCTGCTTGTGCCGTTGCGGCTGTTGCCCGACCCGCGGCCCGCCGGGTCGCCCTTCTCATAGCCAAGGTGGTGGGTCAGCTCCGCACCCAGTGCGCGCTCCAGAAGCGCCTTCTTCAGTCGTCTGAAAAGCCCGTCTTCGCCGGCTAAGTCTTCTGGCTTGAGGCTGCCCCCGGCAAGAAGCTGGTCCAAAATCTCAGGTGAAAAATTCGTAGCCATGTGAGTCTCCTGTCAAAGGTAAACTCACAGAAACCATCTTACACCGAGTTACTGACACCCTCTCAGCACGCGAGTCAGATTGTTCCGTCTCGTTCTACTGATCCCATGCTGGGAGAGCCATACGGCTGATCCCGAAGAGAAGCACGGCCCCGCGAGCGGTACCGAACCCAAGGAGGCACCCAATCAAGCCCTTGACTAATTCCGGCTCGAGTGATTTCCAGCTTCTGTCTGATCTTCGGATGCTAGCCGGGGAAGTCGCGGAGCTCCTTGACGAGATTGAACGGTTTCACACAACTGCATCGCAAAGTGCTTCTACTTGCCCGGGAAAGCGAGGTCTGTCATCGGTTGATGACGATCCCTGGTGTCGGCCCCGTCACGTCGCTGGCCTTTATCAGCACGATCGACGTTCCCGCCCGCTTCAAGAGTTCGAAAGCCGTCGGGCCGTCCCTTGGATTGACGCCAGTTCTCAACCAGTCCGGCGAAAGCCACCGCATCGGCCGGATTTCGCTGTGCGGTGATGAAGCCATGCGAGCGCTACTCTATGAGGCCGCACAGGTCATGCTGACGCGGGTGCAGAAATGGTCCTGGCTCAAGGCGTGGGCCATGCAGATCGCCAAACGAACATCCTGATCGCCGTCGTCGACGGTCTGAAGGGCTTTCCCGAGGCGATCAACAGCGTCTTTCCCAAGGCGATGGTCCAGACCTGCATCGTGCATTTGATCCGCAACAGCCTATCCTTCGTGTCCTGGAAGGATCGCAAGGCGATCCTTCCCTCGATCAAGGCGATCTATCATGCCGAGAATGCCGACGCCGCTCTGCTCAGGCTCGAGGACTTCGAAGCCGAGTGGGGCAAGCGCTATCCCGCGATCGGGGCGGCCTGGCGCCGGGCGTGGGAGCACGTCATTCCGTTCTTCGCCTTCGCGCCGGAGATACGCAAAATGATCTATACCACCAACGCGGTCGAGGCGCTGAACCGTTCGCTGCGCAAGATCATCAAAACACGCGGCAGCTTCCCCAACGACGAGGCGGCGATGAAGCTGCTTTACCTCGCCATCAGAAATGCCGGCATCCATTGGCGACGACCGGTTGCATGGACGGCCGCAATGGGCCAGTTTGCCATCCAGTTCGGCGAGCGCTTTGCAGGCTCAGCGGACTGACCCCATGGGGTCAGTCCGCTGACCCCGCAAACCCCTCACAGAGACGCTCTTACACAAAACTTCTGACACTCCCCGTGCTGATCGCAAGGACGCGACCGTACAAGAGCCCAAAGCGAACTCATCTCGTCCATCGTCCCGCGAGGGACCTCCTCCCGCTAAACAACGGGTGCGTGGACCGCGCGTCGCACTATTGTGCCGCGGGCGTGGCCTCCCGTGTCCAGCGGAATTCCGTTCCGTCGCTCCACATGCGGTGCATGATGACGGCGAGCCGCCGCGCCAAAGCGACGATCTGGACACTCGAGGTTCTCGGGTTCGATCACCTGCTCGATGCGCGGCAGGTGCGCGGGAAAGGCACGGGCAGCGCGCCTGGTCCGGCGGCTGGACGGCGCCGTGCCGGCGCGGCGCGCACGATCGTCCTGGCGTTCCTGGACTTCGGCGATGGCAATCTCGATGTCCTCGAGAACCAGTTGCATCTGATCGGGATTGAACTTCTCCGAGCGTTTACCGAAACGTGCGCGCTC
>NZ_JASAUS010000395.1:0-2478 GCF_029953005.1 Bradyrhizobium sp. Mp27
CGGCGGCTCTTCTTCGTCATCTTCGCTCCTGATTCGCAGCAAGAATCCTCGCCGCTGTCAGGCAGAAAATCCACTCAAGCTACTGTCCGAATTTGCGGGGCCAGCTCTGATGTCAGCAAGCGTCTTCACATCAGCCCGGCTGCCTGACTTCGCATAGTTGTCAATGGCGTTAAACAATGCCTCGTCGGATTTCCCGCCCTTGCCCAAAACGGCATTTGCGAGTTCTTCCATCTGGCCGACTTGCGGAGAAGATGCGCCAGGCTTTGAGTTTTTTGCTGCTTCAGCAAGAGTTTCGCGAGCCTGCCCGCCGCGCCGAAGCGTCTCGGCATAAGCCCGCATGACGCCTTGCTGCTCTGGCGTAAACAGCCGGTTTGCTACGTCACGCCCCGATCCGTTCAGAAACTCCCCGATATCGTCGGCAACCTTGGCTGCGGGCTTTGCGGCCGTACCCTCTGTCGCCTGCGATAGCCTATTCCAGACACCCCCACGGATGGCCTGTAGAGCCTCTGGATCGTTTCCTGTTGCTTCAGCCAATCTGGTCAGCAACCGAGACGAAACGCCCTTGGCGCCGACTTTAGAGGCACCAACGATATAATTGGAGGCCTCCTGCGGAGTGACCTCGCCCGTTACAATGCGGTTTACGATCCGATCCGCGTCATCTCGAGCATTGAACCCAAAGCGTTGCCGCCAATCTGTGTTGGCTGCGCGGGCCTGTCGGTAAGCCTGTAACGCCTCATCGCTCCCAGAAAATAGGGCGTTGTCAAACGCATTCCCGAGCCAATCATCGTAAGCCCTAATGACGTGGCGGGCCGCGCGCCGATCAGCGTCATTTGACGCCGCCTGCGATAGTGCATTGAGACGCTTTCGCGTTTGCTCAAGGCCCTGCATGCTGACCGCCGCCGTCTCAACGTCGCCCTGCGCCATTGAAGTTGGGCGGGCTACCCGGTTCGGAATGTTCAGGTTGGAAATATTATCAAGTTCCGTCACCATCCGAGATGCGGCCGGCGTCAACTGCGGGTCTACAATTAGCCCTTGCTCGTCGAGCGACCGAGTTACATCGTTCCGAATGCCTCGCACTGCGTTGGCATTGATCGCGCCGTCACTATTGGCCGCAACGCCATAGAGGCGCTCTTTCGTGGCGTGCGCTTCCCGCTCGCCCTGTCGCAGGCGAGCAATGAGGGTTGCTCCCATATCCTGCGGCGACATATCGCCAACAGACCTCCTGGCCGCCTCTAGCGCGTTGGTTTCAGCCCCCGTAATTGCATCTCTCGCGCCCGTATGCGCCCGTTCCCAATCGGCCAAAACAGCAGCGTCACTGCTATCGGCAGCAGCCTTAGCCGCTTGGGTTTCACGTTCTGCCGCGCCACCGATTGTGTTTCTGATACGGTTTGCGACGTTAGGCCCACTTCCCTCACCATAGTGGGAAGCAATGCTGTTGACCGCGCCACCGAGTTGATCGGCCATCTCTCCGGTTGCTCGTGGGATAGCATCCCCGACGACAGGGATATTGCGGATGCCTTGCGCAGTCCGCTGAACGGCCATGTTATCGCTTGCGAACGCTCTGGGAACCTGAACCGCTTCAGGCGCGACATCAGAAACGCGGCTGGCCGCATTAACAATTTCGTTCGTCGGGGCGGGTGGAGCAGTTCGCGGAACGGCCGGGGCCACTACAGCTTTCGAACCTGCGGAAGCGGGAGACGCGACACCAGCCAAATCAAAAGACCTATGGATGATGTCTTGGTAAGCGGATGCCGAACTGGCGCGGCTACGGTATCTTTCCGGCAGCACCGATAAGGGAACGGCAGAAGTCCCCGGCACATAAATCTTGGTGGTGTCGTTCCAGATCGGCACTTGTCCGTACTCATCCCAAGCCTGCGAGACGGTCTTGCCATCCGCTTCAAGAAGCGGCGTCGACTTGTCGGGCTTCGGCACAACGCGCATCAGGCCACCCTCGCATATTCATCACGCACTTCGGCACTTGCGGCTACGAATGCAACGTGTGCGGCCTCTGCGGTGTCAAAATATCCGATATGCTTCTTCTTGCCGTTCACAGAGATTGCCGCTCTCCACATCCCGTGCGACTGGATGAAAGAGACCCCGCGATAGCCGCTAGTGTTGTTGTGGAATAGCTTTGCGTTCCACATGTTCTGATCGTGGGTGACATCACGAAGGTTCGCCCACGCATTGTTGAACCTGTTACCATCAATATGGTCGATATAGCCAACCGGCTCTTCGCCAGTGACCATTTTCCAAACCAGGCGATGAACAAGGTAGATCTTATGGTTTATGCTCACCCGCAAATAATCGCCACTTAGGAAGCCCGCCTCCTTCTCTCCAGAGCGAAACTTCCTGACGAGTTTCCCGGTCTCCGGTGTCATTCGGCTTGCAATATTGACCCCCTAAGCCGGGGGATCGGCGTCCAAAATTGACCCCCTACAGGTTGGTCTGTTGCGCTGCCTGCTTCGTAACAAAGCAGGT
>NZ_JASAUS010000396.1:0-2470 GCF_029953005.1 Bradyrhizobium sp. Mp27
CACGCCTCAAGCACCTTGCGATCTTTCCTCGAAAGGTGGACTTCTCTTGCTTCGGGTATCATCCCGACCTTGAATCACGACTCACGTTCCAAGAAAAGTGGGTACTAGGCGTCGCAATTGCCGCAGTATTTGCGCACGCAAATGCGCACGCAATTGCTGAGGTCGCATCGAGTCCTATCAATGGGTTACGGAAAATGAAGGCTGCACTCACGCACGGCGTTTGTTGTGCATGCCATGCAAGCGAATGAAATTTCCTTTCGCGCCGGCGTCCGACCTTTTCCCCGATATTTTTTCCCGGCGCACGATGGTCGCGTCGATCTCGGGCCAGCGCCAGCCCTCGCAGGGAAACTTGAGCGCGAGACGCGGGCGCATCTTCAACCACCCGCGCAGGCTCACCCGCGCGATCTGCGCGAGCACCTTGTCGTCGTTCGGCAGGAAGCCGTCGCGGCAGTAGACCGCGACGAGGTAGGTGAAGGCCGAGCGCTCCGCGAGCGTGAGCGTCTCGATCAGCTCCAGCCACCGGGGCAGCGGGATCGGCAGGATGATCAACTTGTGCTTCATCGCACACGCCAGCAGTGTGCCGCCTTCCCCGACCGATTGCGGCCCCTGCCTTCGTTGGTGATGAGCTGCATCTTGCGCAGCTCCGAGATGCGCGGCCTGATCGTCAGCACACTCTCGCGCAACGCTGCAGCGATCTCGTCAGCGGTGTGACCGGGGTTCTCGCGGATGTAGGCGAAGGCGCGCCTGCGCTGTGCTTCAGCGCCGCCCGCGACCTCCTCAGCAGCTTCGCGGGAGGTCTCGCCCTCCTTCCATCCCGGCGCGCTGGGGTAGGTGTATGGCGTGTCGCCCAGCTTATCCTTCATCGAACCCATGTCACGTCTCCGCGTGATTATCGACAATGCGAACCCAGCTGTACCTTCCGACCTTCGTCTTCTTGCGCGCGGTGTCGGTCTTGATGGTCAGGTGCTTGGCGTAGAGTCCATCGGCGAGCGCCTGCGGGTTGCTGTCGCACTGCATCAGCTCGACATCGTGGTCGTTGCCGATCTCGCGCACCCAGATGCTGTAACGCTTCTTCACCGTCATTCTCCTGGTGCGCGATACTTCATCGCCAGAACGAACGGGTTGATCCCGTAGCTCAGCCACCAGCCCAGCTCGTCGCCGTAGGCGTGGCTCTCGCGGTGGTGACGCGAGCACAGCGGCAGCGCCCATTTGTCGTGGCTCTTTTCCTGCATGCCCGCGTACCGCTTCCCATCGTTGATCGAACCGACGCGCAGATGAGCGGCTTCGGTCGAGGTGTCGTCGCCGCAGATGCAGCACGGCTGTGTGCGGATGTAGGCGAGGTACGCCTCGTCACGCTGCCGTGGGTCGCGCATCAATTGATCGTCGCACCGGACTCGTCGTCATCATCGTCGGCCATGTCGAGGAGCATGCGGCGCACCTCCGGGTCGTCGAGGTCCAGCGGCTTCACGCCCATCGCATCGAGCGCCTCGCTGGGGCTGGCGTACTTGCCGGTGCGGACGCCATCGAGATGCTGACGCAATTGCGCAAGCATCTCCGTCATGGTCTCCTTCATCTCCGGGTGCTCAGCCATCGCGGCCTTCACCTGCTCCGACATCGCCACCGTGAAATCTTCGCCAGCCGGAATCTCGTTGAGCCGCGCCTTGATGTGCTGCACCATGTCGTCCCACGTCGTGATGATCGCCTTCAGCGTCGCCTCCTTAGTGTTGCCCGAGGAGATCGCGCCGTAGACGATGACGGCGAGCAGCGCCTCGAACCCTTCGATGAAGGGTCGCGCCGTGCTTGCCCAGCGCGTCCATCACGGCGTTCTCCAGCATGCGTTGCTTATCCATTTTCCTTGTTCCTCCACGCCTGATAGGCGAAATCGATTTGGTGCCACTTCTGCCGTTCTTCCGTGCGGCCCGGCTTGCCGAGATCGCTGCGGCTCGCGACGCCACAGTGATGGCGCACGCAGTCGGCGGCGTGCCCCTCGTCGGCGACATCCGCGTAGTGCAGCTCCTCGCGCAGGAATGCCCAGAACGTCGGCTCCTTGCAGCGCATGCCCGCCTGCTTCGCCGGGCCGAGGTCGCGCCACTTGTCGCGCTCCATGCTGGCGTGATCGACCGGCGTCTCGTCGTCGTTGACCTCGACGAGCACGCAGGCGAACCGCGTGCCCATCGCGGCCTGCGTGATGCGGCTGTCCATGTCGATGGCGGCAATGGTCAGGCGCAGCTGCCAGTCGCCAGACTGACGCTGCGTCAGCCCGCCCTTCTTGACCTCCAGCGAGATCGTGTTGCGGCGTGCGAGGTCGGAGAGGTCCATCACTTCAAGACCCTTGCGCATTCGGCAATCGAGCGCTCGTTGCGGTCGGCGAGCGCGAGCAGCTTCTTGATGCTGGGCTCCAGCTCGCGGACCAGGGCGAGCGCCTCCTTGGCTTCGGCGAGCTGCTTGCGGATGTCCTCGTTGCCGACCT
>NZ_JASAUS010000397.1:0-2468 GCF_029953005.1 Bradyrhizobium sp. Mp27
GCTCGTCGCCCAGCCATTGCTCGTCGTCGAGCACCAGCCCGCGGGACGAGGCTGTCGGATTCAACGCCACGATCTGAGCATCGGCGGATGTGCTCGGAAACACCGGCACAGGGGCCGGCTTCGTAGCAAAAACTTACCTGCCGGTCACCCTTGCCAAGCTTCTTTGCCAGCTTGTCGATCTGATCGGCGCGATTGGGGATGATCCCCAAGTTACGAACTTCTCCGCCGCGCATCGCTTCGGCCACTGCAACCGAAATCGTCGCCTTGTGCACATCCAGCCCCACGAAAATGCTACCGTTCATCAGGCCCGCTCCCCATGCTTGAGGCTCGGCGCCGGACCATCCGGCGCAACCCTCGATAGGAGCTTGCCGCGGGGCGGGCCGCCCGTCACCTCAGAGGGCGAACATAGGGTCTAGTACAAGGATGTGTATGTCGAGATGCGATAGCTGAGGAAGGGCACTCCCTTTGAAGCGGCGTGAACTCCACTGTTTTCGGGCGACACGGCGAGCTTCAAGGCGTCCGTCAAGAACCGTCCGACGCCAGCCATGATCTCACACGCTTCCCGCTTGCTCCCGATCACGCCGATGAGGAAGTCGTCCGCGTAGCGGCAGGAGTGGAGCCCTTTGAAGTTGGGGTTTATCGGACCGACGGAAGGCACCTTCCGTCTCTCCTTGTTGACGGCTTTGATCTCTGCGAGTGCAGCGTGGATCTCGGCCTGATCCGCGCCTTCGGCACGGAGCCGTTCAATTTTACGGCGGAGACGGAGCACGCGCCGTTCCAGCGCGGCATAGCGCGGGAATGGGCGTCGCAGCTTGAACCGGTTCGTTAGTTGAAAACTGACTGCACCTGATCCCTTTCTATCACGCTGCCACAGACTCTGTCTGCCACAGCCTTCGCGGCCCGCATCCGTTCGCGCCAGACCGCCATCGGCGTGCGATACCCGTGCGCCTGATGAAGGCGATGATCGTCGTAGAAGGCGATCCAGCTCACAACCCTGCCTTGGCCTCGCGGCCGTCGGTATAGCCCTTGAGATAGATGTCCTCATGCTTGAGCGACCGCCACAGCCGCTCGATGAAGACGTTGTCCATCCGGCGACCGCGGCCATCCATGGAGATATTGATCCCTGCGCCCGCCAACGCGCCGGTGAAGGCCGCACTGGAGCCTGTCCGACTGGATCGGCATGCATGTCAACCTGTTCAGGTATCTCGGCGCCGTGCCGAAGTTCGTGATCTGCGAGATAATCTCAAGGCCGCCGTTACAGCAGATACGTGCGGTCAGTCGCCGGCAGAATGTCGATGCGGCCGACCGACTGCCTCGCATCGGCCATGACACCACGTAACAAAATTTGCAAATGCTGCGTCATGCGGTCGATCTGCTCCGGCGCGCCATCGACTGGCATCAAAATGCCAGCGGAAGCTCCCATCCAGAGCGCAAACCTCAAAGGTCAGCAAATCGCCGCATAGGGCTGGGCCAGCTCTGTGGCTCGTCATCAGATCGCCAGCGACGCGCCATCGCTGATTCCAAGGAAGTCGGGCGATCAGGTGACGACGAACCGCCAGGACGTCGTTTCCCTCGCCCGGCGCTTGAACCTGACGTTACGTCACGTCGTATGGAGAATGGCCTCTGGGCTTACAATTCGGCGCTGCGCGCGTCGGTCCACACATGCAGCCAGACCAACCTTCAACAACTAAGGGGTTCAAACGATGCTATTCTTCTTTTTGCTGTCGATCGCTTTCGCTGTCTTCGGCACAATTTACACCGTCAGCGCATGGCTCTCCCGCCGCCCGCGCAGCCGCAACTTCGTTCGTCCGACACAAACGCCTAAGCGGAGAGCGTTCTAAACTGACAATCAAGCAAGGTACCTCGTTGCGATACTCTCGATGAGGGAAAATGCCATTGTTGCCTCCTCCTGAACATTCCAGTTCGTGGTCGAGCGGGTGCTGTCGCGTGGGCAGGTCGCGGACTGAGTCTATCACAATAAGCCGGGCAAGGGGACGGCGTTCGGTGCATCATCGCGGGCGGCGGTGACGAGGTCGAAGGCCTCGTCCGCCGTCCAGGCTTCGGCGGGATAGTTGCCAGGCGCCTCACCGCAAGCAAGGGGCATATTAAGGGAAATGTTCTTGGCATTTGCGGATCAGCCTAACTTTGGATGATCAGTTTCACGTAACCTGTTACTGCAACAAACAGGAATATTCCGTCCGCTATCTCCACTAGCAGCGCGCCGGAGCGAACCTGACCTGGGTGTCGGGATTGACCCGACGACGGGCGATACCCTGAGCTTGCCGAAACGTGGCGAGATCGAGCTCGCATTCTCCTGGCTGAATATGCGATGCAACGTCTACAAACTCGCAGGTGCCGTCCTAGTACCCACTTTTCTTGGAACGTGAGTCGTGATTCAAGGTCGGGATGATACCCGAAGCAAGAGAAGTCCACCTTTCGAGGAAAGATCGCAAGGTGCTTGAGGCGTG
>NZ_JASAUS010000398.1:0-2438 GCF_029953005.1 Bradyrhizobium sp. Mp27
CGGCCATGGTCGCGCGGCTGAGCGGCGGCAAAGCGCTACCCCCTGCGGTGCTCGACCAGATCGTCGCCAAGACGGATGGCGTCCCGCTGTTCGTCGAGGAGCTGACGCGGACCGTGCTGGAGACCAATCTGCTCCGCGATGAGGGCGATCACTACGCGCTCGCGGGGCCGCTGCCGCCGATGGCGATCCCGGCCACGCTCCAGGAGTCGCTGCTGGCCCGGCTCGACCGGCTGGCCCCGGCCCGAGAGGTCGCCCAGGTCGCGGCCGCGATTGGCCGGGACTTCTCGCATGAGCTGCTTGCGATTGCGGCGGCGCTACCGGAGAGCGAACTGCAGGCGGCGTTGGACGACCTCGTCGGCTCGGGTCTGGTGTTCCGGCGCGGGACGCCACCTCAAGCGACCTACAGCTTCAAGCATGCGCTCGTGCAGGACGCCGCCTATGCGACCCTGGTGCGTGCGACGCGCCAGCGCCTGCACGCCCGGATCGCCGCCGCGCTCGAGCAGCATTTTCCAGAGACCGTGCAGGCGCAGCCCGAGCTTCTTGGCCACCATTACATGGAGGGCGGGCTGGCCGAACCGGCGATCGACTATTGGCTGAGGGCGGGACAAGCAGAGATCGCGCGCTCGGCCACAGCAGAGGCGATCGCGCAACTGAGCAAAGGGCTGGAGCTGATCACTGCTCTCCCCGACGATGCCGCACGATGGCGACGAGAGCTGGAACTGCAAGTCGCCCTCGGCGTCGCCCTGATGGCTGCGAAGGGCTGGGCCGCCCCAGAGGTTGGACAGGCCAACGCACGGGCTCGAGACTTGTGCGAGCGGATCGGCGACACGCCGTGGCTCTTCCCTGTCCTCTATGGGGAATGGGTCTTTCATGTCGTGAGGGCGGAGCTCGAGTCCGGTCGAAGTGCAGGCGAGGATTTGCTCCGCCGCGCGCAGGAACAGAACGACGCTGCCGCCGAAACCGTTGGCAACCGCATCGTCGGAACCGCTGCATTGCTTCGCGGCGAGCCTAGAATTGCCCGCGTCCATCTGGAGCGGACGCTCGCTCTCTACGATCCGGCCGCCCATCGGTCGCTTGCCTTTCTGGTCGCGCAGGATCCACGCGTGTCCGGACTGTCCGTTCTATCCTGGTCACTGTTCGCCCTCGGCTACCCCGAGCAGGCACGGGCGAGGAGCGAAGAGGCATTGACAGACGCGAAGGAGTTGTCTCATCGCAACACCCTCGGCTATGCCCTGCTTTACGGCTGCATCCTGTCGCAACTCCGCCGAGACCGAGACGAGGCCCAAGGTCGTGCGAATTCGCTGATCGCGCTTGCGGCCGACCAGGGATCCCCACACTTCCTTGCGGCCGGCAATGTCGTTCGCGGCTGGATCCTGGGTACGACCGGGGAGCTTGAGGCTGGTGTCACGCAGCTCCGGGATGGGCTGACGAGATGGCAGGCTACTGGAGCGGGTTTCCTGGTGCCCTATTTCCTAAGCCTGCTCGCTGAGCTCCACGGCCGTTCCGGCGCAGTGGAGGAAGGCTTGGATCTGATTGCAAAGGCGCTGGGCCGAGTGGAAGAAACCGGCGAGCGGTGGTTCGAGGCCGAGCTCCATCGGATGAAGGGCGAGCTGATGCTGCGGCTGCGGAAGGCCGATCCGACCGCTGCGGAAGCGCGGTTTCGGCAAGCGGCGTCAGTTGCGCGACAGCAGGGCGCCAAGCTGTGGGAGTTGCGCGCAGCGACAAAACTTGCACGATTGTGGAGAGAACAGGGTCGGCGCGGCGAGGCGCACGACCTGCTCAGTCCGCTCTATAGCCAGTTCACCGAGGGCTTTGGGACACCGGATCTACAGGCTGCAAGAGCAATGCTTCGAGAGATCATTGCCAGCTCCGAGCCGAACACTAAACGCCAGTAGTTGATTGGGCAAACGAACACGGCTCTTCGCCAAGTTGCTTGGACAAGAATTTCGCCGGCTTTCATTGGGTCGTGGCGTGAAGCCGCCCGCCTCTGAATGGCGGCTCAGCGGCATTCGCGTCGTTTGACCGTGCGGCCGGCGAGCCATTAATAGCACTGGTCGCCACTGATTTCTGCTAGGGGTCAGCAACGGGCATCGCGGCGCCGTCTACCTTGGTCCGCTCTTGGTCCTAAAGCCGACATCACGGCGCTTGAGCTGGTGGACAGCTAAGGGCCCAGGCTGTGTGAAAACTCCGACGTCGAACTTGCGCATAGAAATTTTGTCTCGATTCCGTTGAATAGGAAAAGGACAGTACTGGCAGCACAGTCGACGGGGGACAAGGGAGAAAACAATTCTGCGCATTCTCTGCTCGCGCACGTTTTCACACAGCCTGGTGTCAATCGGCGTTTGACTGGGACCCCCTATCGGCCTCCAAAAGGGACCCCTTTGATCGGCGTGCTCTGCTGGTAGCGCTCGGGTCGTCGGAGCTGGTCGGGGTTGCGG
>NZ_JASAUS010000399.1:0-2429 GCF_029953005.1 Bradyrhizobium sp. Mp27
CGCCCTCCCGACGCAACGACAAAACCGTAAAGCCCCGCGTTCAGCATAACCCGGCAGGAATCCACTTAAATCCAGCGGGGCGCTGTCCAAACAACCGGGGCCAGCTCTCAACACCATTCCGCCGAACGACTGGAGCTTCTACGAAATGCTCAACGAGGTCGTGCAGCGGGAGCCAGCCACTTCGCTTGATCCAGAGCTGATGGGGCCTATCGCGGCCATCGGCATAGTCAAAGGCAAGCCGTTTGCGCCCGACGCGCGGATGAAGAAGATCATGACCGAGGCGCTTGCGCTCGCCAACGCAACCTCGCGCAGCCTCTTCATGGCCCCACGCGACCCGAGCTGGTTCTATTATCCGAACTCGTCCTGGTTCAACTACCTGTTCGTGACGGGCTACGAGTTCGAGACGCCCATCCCGGAGATCACGCGCGAAGGGGTCAAGCCCTTCCCGCCCACCGGCTACCGGACAATGGATGCGCGCACGAACTTCTTCTACGGCGTCACCGGCATCACGCCAGCCATGGCCATGCGCCTTCCCGGCATCGGCTCCCAATATCTGTTTGCGGTGACGGACGCAGAGAAGAACTATTTCGACGGTGCCAAAACCTACAAGGTGACGCTGCCCAAGGGCATCCCAGAAGAAAATTTCTGGTCGTTCACCATCTATGACAACCAGACGCGCTCGATGCTCGACACGCCACAGCGCTACCCCCGCGCTGGTAGCCAGAGCTACCCGTCGCCCGCCGCTGAACCGGACGCCGACGGCTCAACGACGATCTACTTCGGTCCAACCCAGCCAGCAGGGATCAAGCGCGGCAACTGGATCCAGACCGATCCCAAAAAGGGCTGGTTTACGATCCTTCGCTTGTACAGCCCGCTTGAGCCGTTCTTTACCAAGGCATGGCGGCCGAGCGAGATCGCCTTAGTACGCTGAGCGTTTCGGGGAAGCTGCGACGCAGAAGCTCGGTGGCCGCGCGGAATGTCCGGTGTTGGCCCATCAGCGAAGTGGCGACACCTTTCATTGAGGTCCGCTTGGCGGGGCAGAGCGGACTGACTTTGCTCGCTCTGAGTCCTTGGCATTTTGACCCCAAGCGCACATTGACCCCCCATGTCATCAGCGTAGGCTTCCTCTTAATGCCCATGGGAGTGACGCGATGAAAAGAATTGTTCTCGCCCGAACGGCCCTCATGATCGCGACAACCGCTGCGGTCTGCCTATCTTCGCAGAGCTTTGCTCAACAATCTGGAGATCGAGCCGTCCCTGTCACCGTCGAGAACTTCATCCGCGCCGAGAGCGACCTTTATTTCAGCGCGGTCGCCTTGAAGGAAGGTGGTTTCGGCAAGTTCGAGCACAAGCGGGAGGTTTCGCCGGTCGACAATCAGAACGTCATCCGGCAGAACCGGGACACGCTCTATTCGGCGGCAATTTTTGACCTCGACGCTGGACCGGTGACAATCACTTTGCCCAGCGCCGGGAACCGCTTCATGTCGCTGCAGATGATCAGTGAGGATGAGTACACCTCGCCCGCAATTTACGAGCCGGGTCCTCATACGCTATCGAAGGAGACCATTGGGACCCGCTACGTGCTCACGGCTGTCCGCACCCTCGTAAACCCTGCCGACCCAGCCGATTTAGCGCAGGCGCGCTCGCTGCAGGATGCTATCAAGGTCGACCAGCCGGGCGGTCCGGGCAAGTTCGAGGTGCCCCGATGGGACCCGGTAAGCCAGAAGAGAATCCGGGAAGCATTGCTCGTGCTCGCCACGACAATCACGGACACCAGCAAATCGTTCGGCACAAAAGATCAAGTGGACCCGGTCCAGCGTCTGATAGGTGCAGCATCCGCTTGGGGTGCTAACCCGCCAAAGGACGCCACCTATCTCAATTTCTCTCCCAGCAAGAACGACGGCAAAACAATCTACAAACTGAGGATCCGGGATGTGCCGGTCGATGGCTTCTGGTCCGTCAGCCTGTACAACGAGCACGGATTTTACGAGAAGAATGAGTTTGACGCGTACACCCTCAACAACATCACATCAAAGAAAAGTGCGGACGGCTCGGTCGAAATGCAATTCGGTGGCTGCGACGGCAAGCTACCGAACTGCCTGCCAACTCCGCCCAATTGGAACTATATGGTTCGCCTCTATCGCCCACGCGCCGAGATCCTGAATGGCGCATGGAAATTCCCGGAAGCGCAGCCCGCAAACTGAAGGACTGGCACCTATGTCCATTGTTGGCCCATCAGCGAAGTGGCGACGCCTTTCATTGAGGTCCGCTTGGTGGGGTAGAGCGGACTGACTTTGCACACTCTGAGTTCTTCGCATTTTGACCCGAATGTATGGTCCGGCCGTGCGTAGCAAGAGGTTCATCGATCAGGTGGTGAGTGGTCTTGCATCAATGTATCCGGCCTTTGATTGGAGCATTCGCTCCGGGCC
>NZ_JASAUS010000400.1:0-2410 GCF_029953005.1 Bradyrhizobium sp. Mp27
TCCGCTATCCCGGCCAGCTCCGACGAGACCAGCGCTACCAGCAAACCCCGCCGCGGAAAGGGGTCAAAATTGGACGCCGATGAAGGGTCAAATTTGCAAGCCGATTGACAGGCTGCACTGGAGGTGATCGTTATGCTGCTGGCCATCCAGTCTATTCCGCTCCAGCACGGCGCTGCTGCTCGCAAGAGGGTATAAAGTGGGAGGGAGGCGTGCAGAGCGGTTTCAAGTCCGGAGCCTTGTTGAGCAGCTCCACGCCGGTGGATCGTGGCAATCGGTACGGTGGCCGGCGCGCTTACCTTAAGAGTTAAGCGCCGCCTTTCCAGCAACGCGAGGTCTTTGGTCTGCTTGGCCGGGCCGAGGCCTTCTGGTGAATGTTGAATGGCGCGGCTTGAGAGGTTGGGGGGCAAAGATGCCGGCTCACGCCAAAGCTGAATACTGGCCCGCGGCCGGAAATCGGCATCAATGATCCCACAGCTTCGCGAGCCGATTTGAAGTCTGCCCAGTAGCTGATCGTAGCCTCTGCACTCTCAGGTGCGACCAGCATCAGCGCCAGGTCGATTAACATGAATCGAATAAGTCTCATTGGAACTCCGGCTCCGCCTGAGCCGCTTCCTTCCCGGCAACTGGCTGATACTTACCCAGCAATCCGCGTGCCGTTCGAAGTGATAACTGAGCGGTTAGCGGCAAGGGAGGCGTTTTATCTGTCTCCACTCCGCGTCTTAAATCGCCGCATCCTATTGTAGGACTTTGACGCTCGCGTCTCCAACCGCACATGCAGGGCCGTGAGGCGGCACCCAAGGATCATGCCAAGCCTCTCGCGTTCGAGATCGTGCTTTGGCGAATATGCGGCCGTAGAGCTCGTCAATGATGCACAACTCCATGCCATCCGACTGACGCGCCATCCGATCTACTCGGCGGAGAAGGCCTGTAGACGGTCGCTTGGCGAAAGCGCTGACCGAGATGATATGCGGTGCCCGCGCGCTCAAAGTGCTTGAATCGACCGTAACGTCAGGTTGTAGGCATGGCGAAGCAGAAAACCATATTGGGAGCCAACATGGGCACATAAGTGCTAAACGGCCGATCTCTGTTTGTCGCGGTCTTCGCAATGCGTGTTGCGAGTGGCGGGATAATGATTCGGAGCGCGGCAATCATTGCAGCCGGCCCGCGAGAAGCGAGACTCATGGCTGCCGAGGCATTCCAATCCGGTAAACAGATCACCTCTCGGGGCAAAGAAAAACAGAGAAGCACAGGCGTCTTATGAGGGGTTTGGTCAATCAAGAGCGACGAATGGGCTGGACTTGCAATGCGCATCGCTTTGCAGCCGTCCTCGCTGCGATCGCGATCGCTGCGACATGGTGCACAGGACACGCTCGCGCGCGAGATCGGCGAGCCGAGGAAGTCTTGGCATCGTGCAAATCAGACGTGATCCGCTTCTGTGACCGCTTTACAGGCCGTAGCGATGTTGACGTGGCCATGTTTTGTCTTAGGGACAATTTCAAAAACTTGCACCGCGAATGCCGGCGCATGATGCCAACCGCGGCAAACGAAAACGATGCACCGAGACAATCGCTCAACAAGCGCCCGGTAGGCCCTCATCGAGAGACGCGGCAGTTGCGAACTCGAACGATAGTGAAGTATTCAGACTGACGGGCGGCGGGGTTGGCCAGCTTGGTGGCTGAAGGTCGACCGGGCTGGAGCATCAGCCTGCCGAGGCGCAGTCGGCTGGGTGGGACCGATCCGTGATTGGATTGGCTCGATTAGCGATACAGTTGCCCAGGCGTGGTGCGGCCTTGAATTTCGAGTTTCGTGCTGCAGCAGTTGCGCTTTGTTCAGCGCTGTAGCCATTCGCGGCTTCGAGGTTTTGTGAAGTTGCTTTCGTCTCTCTGTGGCTGGTCCCAAGGGCAATCAGCGTCAGCTGTGGAGGCAGTGGACCGTACTGTCATCAATTTATGGCATTGTGGCCCGCGACTACGTATTTTTGCGGAAGTGGCTAAGTCGGCTGCGACAGCCAATGATTGCCGGAATATCAGCGCGTTTGTTTCATCGCGGTTGCCTTAGATTTCTCAGGATTACCTTCGGCTAGACTGAGCTGTAACAGATTGGGCTAGGAAACCTCTTTTGTTAGCCGCTGATCGATTTCCCCATGCAACCGCTTGATACCATTGCGGCGTTCTCTATGGGCGCTCAGGGGAGTCGCTTCGCCCGATTGTGGTGCTCCTGACCGAATACACTTTAGAGCTCAAGGCGAAAGGAAACGCCGTCGACGAGAGCCGTTCAAAGGCAGAGAGCTGTTCATGCAGACGAGCTATGGCGGAATCTGGGTGATGACGGTGTGAGGAAGGCGGCGTATCGAGGCGGGTGACGAGCCTGCCAGAACCTCTCGAGGAGAGCGATACGCCATGACCGAGAC
>NZ_JASAUS010000401.1:0-2392 GCF_029953005.1 Bradyrhizobium sp. Mp27
GTTCGAACGCTCAGGTCAACCAAGCCGTTCCGATGACACTGCTGGGGCCCGGCGTCACGCGACGCCGCGGCCAGCCGCGCGCGTAGCCTGTGCGGTAAAATACGCGCTTACCTTCATCCGGGTCATCTTCCAGCTTCTTGCCGGCTTCATCCCATCCCCTGAGGTAATGACCATACCGATCCTCCTTCAGGAATTCAGTGGGCAGATCGCCGATAGTGACTGTGATGGCGATCGGGTTGGCTTTTGGGTCAACGGCATAGAAGTCGGTATCGAAGGTGAGGCTGTTGCGCGGAGCAAATGCCAGCTCGATGGCGTCGATAACAGTCGTTTTCCCCGAATCGCTTGGGCCGACCAAACAATTGGTTTCAGGCGCCGGATGCCACGAGATCTGCTTGATCCCTCTAAAGTTGATTATCTCGACGCGAACGATTCGCAAGCCTTGCCCTCCCCCTGCCACGAATAGGCTATCATGAAGCTGCAACTAGTGGTAGCCGTTGGAATTCAACAACCAGCGCCGGAATATTCTGAAGAGAGTCCAAAGTTCAGCACGCTCATCATCGCTCAATACCAGGGGCGCAAGTCGCTGGGCCGCCATCAGATCCTCCGTCACTGTTGCAGCCGCCATCTCTGGCACAGCGACGCGAATCTAATGCGAATCTACGATTGCGAACTTGTGACTCGGGAGCTCTGAGAGGCGTAAGCCCGTCTGGGCCGCGACCAGCAGCAGCAAGGTGTGATCGCGGCGGCCAAGCCACGTCGTTCGATCAGGCGCGGCGAGAACCGCCTCGATCTCGGGGCGCGTCAGGAAGTGCACCTGTCGCTTGTCGTGGCGCTTGCTCGGTATGGCGAGTACGCGCTGGATCAGCGCACTATGTGCCGGTTCCTCGAAGGACACGAACCTGAAGAAGGATCGGATGGCGGTCAGACGCAGGTTACGCGTCTTCGCGCTGACGCCGCGCTTAACCTCGAGATCGGTGAGGAACGCGCCGATGAACGTTGCATCCAGATCGGCGAGCGTCAGGGCCGATGGGGACTTCCGCAGCCGCACCTGCGCGAACATGAACAGCAGCCGGAACGTGTCCCTGTAGGAGGCGATCGTATTGGCGCTAACATTGCGCTGGCGCATGAGGTGCTCGGTGAAGAAGCGTTCGATCAACGTGGCGACATTGCAGGCGGGCTTCATAGCGTCACCTCCCATCGCCGGTCGAGACGCCGCGCCGCTTCTTCCATCAACTCGGGGCAGGCCGAGAGATACCAGTAAGTATCGCGCACGCAGGCGTGGCCGAGGTAAGTGGACAGCACTGGGAGCTGCTGCTCGACGTTCTTGCCTTCGCGATACCAGTCGAGCAGCGTCGCGGATGGCGAAGCGATGACGGAAGTCGTGCACGCGTGGCCCGGTACGATCACCTGGGCGCCGCAGCCCGATCTCTCTGGACAATCGCCAGAAGACGCGATTAACGTACTGGTGAAGCAAGCGGCCTCCCTGTTCGGCAACCAAGAAGGTCGAGCCGCAGCATGATCCGAGCAGCGCATCGCGCCGGTGGACGTAGTCGCGCAGCGCTGTTCTCGTCGTCGGATGCAATGGCACGAGCCGCGACTTGCCGAACTTGGTCAGCCGGACCGTCAGCACGCCGGCGTCGAGATCGACGTCATCACGCTCCAGGCCCATCGCCTCGGATATGCGCATGCCCGTCACCGCGATCAGCCCGAACAAGGTATGGTAGGTCCATCGGCGCAGCCCGTCCTCTGGCGGCAGAGCCAGCGCTGCCGTCAGCAACGCATCGATCTCCGCGTCGCTGTAGACATAGGGCTTGGCGCGCTTCCATCCCGGCAGCATGCCGACGGGCGGCACCTCCGTTCTCGGATCGAAGTTGGCGACATGGCGCGCGAACCCGCGCACGTCGCTCAATCGCAGCGCCCAGGATGCATGACGATCGGGCGGCAGCGTCGCCCATTCCATTGCCAGCTTCGTCGTGATGATCCTGGCTTTGCGCTTCTCCATGAAGGCGACGAAGTCGGCGAGCCGACGGGTCTGGTGCTCGTACTTGTATCCCAGTCCCTTGCGCATGCTCAGGTACTTATCGAGTGCGGAGCGCAGATTGGTCGTTGCACGCCTCCCGGCCAGGGCAAGCTCAATGTTCTCAGCGCATCGATGTCGACCTTCGCGTAAATCCGGGTGGTGTCGTGGTTCTCGTGCCGCAGCAACTGTCCGATCTCCGACAAGGTCGCGCCAGATCGATAACGTACAGAGTCTTTCGCACTTTCAGGATTGACGGCTCCTTCTAGAATGAAGGAGCTTTGAATGAACGATGGGAATGCCATGGGTCAGGTGATCCAAATTGATGAGGCCCGGATTCGAGATCACCTGGGCGAGATGGTCCGCGGGACGGTG
>NZ_JASAUS010000402.1:0-2355 GCF_029953005.1 Bradyrhizobium sp. Mp27
TAGTCTCGGTCATGGCGTATCGCTCTCCTCGAGAGGTTCTGGCAGGCTCGTCACCCGCCTCGATACGCCGCCTTCCTCACACCGTCATCACCCAGATTCCGCCATAGCTCAACCACTTCTGGCATAACTCACTCACCGTCCCGGTCTAACCGCCGGGACGGATGAGACGGATAACGGAGCTGGTCCAGTCGCACGCAACGTTACTCGATTAACCCATGGTGAACCGCAGAGGTCTGCTCGTCACGACAGAAAAGCGACTCGCACACGCGGTCAGCCTAGAAGAGCGGGCAGCCGATTATGGCGCAGGAGTTCGAATCCCTTCGGGGGCGCCATTCAAATCAAACACTTACCGCAAATCACCGTTTGAGAAGACGAAACTAAAACGGTTTTTCAAACGGTTTTTTTCCTGGCGCTAGCCGACATGGTAGGGCGCTGTGATCTTCCTAATTCCCGCAGAACGGATAGCTTGAAACCTCTCGAGGGGTGACCCAACTCCGCGTACCTGTGTTGTGTTTGAATAACTACGCACTTCGTTGACGTGTCTAGGCTTCGTAACTGCGAGCGCAGGCATTTGGCAGCGGATTTTGATTCCACTCGGGATGTCCGCTTTTGCGCCCTTTCGCTCTACCAATTTCTACGAAACCTCAACAAAAACAGGCAAAATCTGCGACTCCTTGCTGCAAATTCCGACGCCGAGCGGTTCGCAAAAATTCCCGTTTAATTTCAAGGACTACCAAGCACTCGCGGCGGCTCCACGCAGCATGGACGCAGCATGGAGGTAGTCTTGATGCTGGCAGAAAGCGGCGCGAAACTCGTGACGAAAATGAGCTTCGTTCACGGATAAGGTTTGCTTATGCGGGTATCGTTCGACAGCAACGCTTGGGAAAAAATCTTCGATCCAGCGGACCGCGATTGGACCACTATTCGCGCCGCGCGCGCCACAAACCAGATCGCGGGATTCATAAGTGAAGCGGGCTTTCGGATCGAAGCAATCCGTAAGAGCGAGCGTACATCCTATTTTTCCGAGCCAACAATGCAGGTGCAGGTTTCCGTAGTTGAGAGGGACGGCAAGCCCCATATCCAGATGACGATGGGCCCCGATGACGCCCGACATCCTGGCCTGCCTGAGATGCAATCCGCGAAGCTAAAAAGTGCGTTCGACGCAGGTATCAGGCTTATGCGCACGGCGTCATGGCTCGGATTACCTAGCCCGACGGAGATCGGCGACCCGGCGCTTTTTGCGCAGGGGGCGCGCGGCGCCGGCGAGCGCGAGCAACGCCAAATCGATGCCTTGGCCCGAATTGGAGCTCGGGGCGTAGGTAGGGCTGCGTTTGAAGCCGCTGGCGGGTGGCAGGGTGCCGGCGGAGTACTCCAGGACGAGAAGAGGTTTCGCAAGGCTTGTGCGGAATGGGCGGACGGGGAGCTCGTCGCTGCCCACATAGGCTATCGAAACGATATTCTGTGCACCAATGATCAAGCCCACGCCGCGGGCCGATCCATTCTTGATCCTACAAACCGAGCCTGGCTCACGGCGGAGTTTGGGGTTCAATTTGCAACACTGGATGAGCTTCTCGGCCAGATCAGCGCGACGTGAACGGTTTGGCCGCGACGGTTTCCAATTATCAGGTCTTCGCTTCGGGTGGCCATGGACGCTCGGACATGACATCTGGGTGCCGACCGTCGTCGGCCGCAATGCCGTGTTCGTCCCGAAGCTCATCGATCTCTTCTAGGCATCTTCTCGCTATGGCGGCCTCAGTAGGCGAGCCATACAGCATGCCAAAAAGCGCCTTACGCAATTCGCCTACCGGAGCGGGGTAGACATTATAGGCGTTGGAGTCTTCTCCAATGGGCACTTTTTCCGTCGCTCCGGCTTCCAGGGCTCGGTGCATCTGACCGTCGTAAGGCTGTTTGGTCGCAGCATACTTCTTCACCATGGCAATGATGTCGTTCTCTCCTGCCGCTTCGCCGAAAAATTGTTCGAGCACTTTACGGCCCGGGCCATCGCCAATGCTTTCGTATCGCGTCTGCAACTCGGAGTTCAGTTCTGGGGATCTCTGAGCATAGGCCGCGAGCTGGCGTCCGATATGCCACGCGTCGACACCGTTGGGGCCGCGACCGAATACGCCCTCATTATAGAGATCCAGATAGAGCAGCACGGACGCAACAGCGCCCCGTTCCAAGAAGGCCTGCATCCATGTGTAATCATCTGCGATGTCTCTGTGTTCCCGGGCGAGACGCAACAGTAAGAGCTGGCCCCGCAAATTCGGACAGTAGCTTGAGTGGATTTTCTGCCTGACAGCGGCGAGGATTCTTGCTGCGAATCAGGAGCGAAGATGACGAAGAAGAGCCGCCGGA
>NZ_JASAUS010000403.1:0-2354 GCF_029953005.1 Bradyrhizobium sp. Mp27
ACAAACGTCTAACTGGCGATCTTCCTGACCACTGCTCAACGGCGTCAGTCTGAGAACAATCAGCCCTCCGCTCGTTGTGCTCTCTGCGGCGACTACACAGGCGTTCATGCCGCAGCGGAAGAGCTATGCTTCCTACGCCTCGTTCAGCGATCCCGATGGCAATGGCTGGTTCTAGGAAGTCACCGCACGATTGACCGGACATATCGACGAGTACGACACGAGCTTTACGCCCGAGCTCACCGACCTCGTTCGGCATGCCGAAGCTTCCGCACATCGCGCCGGATCGGACGATCGGGTCGATGGGTCGCCGAAAACTGTTAGGGCTATTGCTGCCGCATAACCCATGGCATTGGGGCGCGCTCCATTGTCGAGCGTGCCCTGCCCGGGGCATTTAGATAGCGCGCATCTTGATCGCATCCCATCACAGTCGCGGGGGTTGCGTGTTAGGTGCGTATGTCGCCTATTGGCCCTTCTCGGAAGTCCGACAACGTCCGCTTTCGCGCCGCTAGGAGCAGGTTTTATGATGGGGTGGACGCCCCGCCGACGGCATCGATGTGCCAAAGTGGAGGTGTTGAGCACCACTTAAGGGAGGCGTCCGTGGCAGAGGTTAGCATAATCGGTCTAGATATCGCCAAGCATGTTTTCCACGTTCATGGCGCGGACGGGAAAGGACGGGCTTTATTCAGCAAACGGATCAGCCGGGGAAAGCTGCTGGATTTCTTTGCGGCCCAGCCAATTTGCACAGTAGCCTTAGATGCATGTGGAGGAGCTCATCACTGGGCCCGGCAGCTCGCGCAGCTTGGCCATAGTGTTCGGTTGATCCCGCCAGCTTATGTAAAGCCCTTTGCAAAGCGGCAAATGAACGACGCGATTGATGCCGAGGCGATCTGCGAGGCTGCGCAGCGACCGAGCATGCGGTTCGTTGTCGTTAAGAGTGAAGAGCAACAGGCTGCGGGTCTAGTGTTTCGAACCCGTGACCTGTTAGTGCGGCAACGAACCCAGCTCATCAACGCGATCCGAGGACACCTCACGGAGTATGGCTGGATCGCGCCCAAGGGGCCATCGCACGTGGCGAAACTTAGCGATCTCATCGAAGAGGACGCTATGGCCAGCTCACTTCCTGAAGTGGCCCGCCCCATGTTACGAGTGATGCTAGACCTGCTCGCTGAGCTGAATGGCAAGATCGCAGATCTCGACCAGGAAATCGCGCGACGCGCTCGCGAAGACGAGGTATCGCGCAGGCTGATGACCATTCCTGGCATTGGCCCAATCTCCGCCACCGCGATCGCTGCTCTGGCGCGGCCGGCCGAGACCTTCGCCAAGGGTCGTGACTTCGCAGCATGGCTCGGTCTCACGCCTCTTCAAAGATCTACAGACGGCAAGCAGAAGCTCGGTGCAACATCCAAAATGGGCGAACGCACGCTCAGGCGCCTTCTCATCGTTGGCAGCAGCGCGGTCGTGCAACAGGCGAGCAAACGCGGTGCGCCAAAGGGTTCGTGGCTCGAACAGATGCTGGCTCGCAAACCACGCATGCTGGTAACGGTCGCACTCGCCAACAAGATGGCGCGGATTGTCTGGGCGCTACTTATCAAGCAGGAGAATTACAGGGCTCCGGTCGCAGCCAAGGCGTGATCCTGGCGGACCTGAGGTCGTCGGAGGTGTAGTCGGTCGGAAGGAGAGTATGGCGCAACAGTCGGCGAGACGAGGCCGGAAGAACCAGGGCGTACTCATCGTGCCTAGAGCACGCTTTTATGATTTGGTTCCGGTCTGCGAACTCCCATACGGGCCCGCAGCTTCATCGCTGCACCATCAGAGGCCGGACCGATGGCAGCATCCGACTACGTGCCGATCTTCTTCAAAAATCGCTTGCATCTCGCGGGGCGTCCACAGATGAGTACACGCCCTAGATCAGTCGGGCATTTCCCGTTTTGACCCGAAACGGACGTGCGGACTGAAGCATCTCGTGTCCGCTTCACTTCATTGATTTAGGTCAAGATCGTCGCACCGAATGACCGAAGGTTCGGTTGAGCTCGAGCAACCTGTGCGTGCACACAACGGGGCCACCGATGGATCGCATAAGCGCCAGCAATTGGACCGCGGACCAATATCGATCGGGATTCTGCCAAGTAGCGTGGCATGCATCGGTTGGGGGATAACGCTTTGACAGCGCACCAGCTAGGCTTGCGTCCGATGCTGCCGTTTGTGACGGTTATTCAGACATCGATAAAATGGTCTGGATACAAGGCGGCACGTTTCGCATGGGTTCGGATCGGCACTATCCGGAAGAAGCGCCGGTCCACCGCGTCACCGTGGACGCGTTCTGGATGGATTGCCATCCAGTGACCAACCGGCAA
>NZ_JASAUS010000404.1:0-2341 GCF_029953005.1 Bradyrhizobium sp. Mp27
TTGTTCCATCGCCTTCAGTCTCCTCTCGGCTCTCTGACAAGCCAAGGATCGCAGAGCGAAAGCCGAAGCGAAACCAGTCAATCAAATGGGAGAAAAGCTCCGCTTACGCTTCACTGCATGCGGTTCGGGAAACGCCTTGAAGGGATCAACCATGGTCGGCTCCATGATGCGCTGCACGCGCTCTGCTTGGACCCTCCAATAGGCTGAGTCGTCAGAATCGCTTCCGGCTAAATTTCCACCTCGCCCGATTGACTCCAAGGCGACTCGGACACCGCAGAATTCGGGCGCAAATTGCGTCCTTGCGCCCGAATCGAGAGCGTCAAGGGCTGGTAAACAAAGGGTTAATCATCTCGCAGGCGCGGGCCGAGATAGCGATTATTTGGCGTCCTAATGACCGATCGGAAACGCCATGTAGCGCGGCACACAGGCGGCGGCCGCACGCGGCTCATCGAGGGCGCGGCTCAGGGCGCCCTCGCCTTCGCTGCGGCCGCTCGGTTGTCTTCGCTGAACGCGAGCAGAAAATCGGCGGCCTTGGAGGCTTTGCTTGCGGCCCGAAAAATTGCGCGGCTGTCGCTGCGGAGCACGTCCAGCCATGAACCGAGATAGTCGGCATGCCGGACCGTCGGCTTGATGGAGAGCGCGGCGCAGACAAAAGCGGCGGTCAACTCGGCGACCAATTCCTCATGGGCGTAAGGTTTCGAGCCGAAGGTACCCGTGAGGTCGCGGTTCAACCGGTTGGGATGGCCGGTCCAGTGTCCGAGCTCATGAAAGAGCGTCCGATAGAAGTTGATCTGCTCGAAGAATGCCGGCTGTGGCGGGATGTGAACGGTATCTGCCAGCGGCAGATAGAATGCGTCCGCGCCGCCGATGCGGATATCGGCAAGCGTTGCCTTGGCGAGCGCCTCGGCCTGCGGCACGAGCTGCCGCTCGGGCAGTTCGGGTGACGCGAGGCTGAGATCGGCCGGCAATTGGTCGCATTGATCCAGATTGAAAACCGTGTAGCGGCGCAGGAAGGGAATACTTGCCTCCCCCTCCTCCGCCTGCCCCTCTGTGCCTCGGCGCGCAGAATCTTGCGCGCGCTTGGGGACGAAGCGGTCGGCATAACAGACCGTCGTGCCATGCTCTCCTTTGCGTACGGTGCCGCCGAGGGCTGATGCCTGATTGAAGGTGAGCCACCTTTGAGAGGTGAAGCCGGATTCAAACATCTTGCCCCACAGGATCAGGATATTGATCCCGGAATAGGGATTGCCGGTCGCGGCATTGCTGGGCAACGCAAACGCCTTGCTCTCACCACTCGCGCCCCAGGGTCGCGCCCATGGGAAGGTGCCGGCCTCCAGGTCGGCGATGATGTGCGAGGTGATTTCTTCGTAGAGGCTCGGTTTGGTCGCTGTCGTGCAATCAATCTTGCGGCCCTTGGCCATGATGATCTCCATCCACTCTTCTTCCGCAACCTGCCCCCGGAAGGCGGGGTGGGCGGCGAAGAGCGACCGGAAAGCCCCGAACGCCTGAGGTGGGCCGCACCGGAACGGCCGGAGCGCGAGCGGAGGACCGCGCCATTATCATGATCGTCCTGGAGGAGCAGAGAGGGGCGCGGTTGCGGCTCACCGGTTCGGGGCTATGCGGGAGCGCCGCCCACCCCGTCTTCGGGGGTAAAAACAAGCGCAGGCCGCTTGCGGCCGGCTTCATCAAAGAGCGCCTCCGGCGACAATTCTGCTGTGTGGATTATCGCGTCAAGTCACTCGTCAGATTTGGAGATATCGGACGACGACTCCATCATGGTCCTACGCCAGGGATTGAAGCCCGCAGGCCGAGACCGAAAGGGTCGGTTCATATGTGGACGGCCCCCGACTTGCAAGGACGGTTCTAGCAGCTTGCTCGGATCGCTTGCGCTCATATGTCCGGCCTGTTTTCGGGTCTTACGACCACCGGCCAAGATGGGCTCCGCGGACAGTGAGATCCAAATACGAGAGCGGCATTTTCTGCCGGTAAACCGAGCGGAGCATTTTACTAACCGGCTCGCGCCGAACGTACCACCTCTTACTATCCTGCAAGTTCCGCCCTTAGTGTCAAACCTGCCGGTCTGGCGCCAAGCTCTGCTTTTCGTTCAAGTCTCTGTCGGCATCGGCATGACGCTGCTTGCAGGTCGATACCGCTCGCGGCTGACCATCAGTTTCCAGGCAATCCGCGCCAGCTTGTTTGCCAACGCTATGGCCCCTAGCTTCAGCGGCTTGCGTGTGTTTCGGCATGGAATAAGGACCCCGTTTTCGGGGTGATCGGCATCCAATCGGGACCCCGGGATAAGGGTCCACAGTGGCTTCCATCGAGTCATGGAAGCCGAGGT
>NZ_JASAUS010000405.1:0-2336 GCF_029953005.1 Bradyrhizobium sp. Mp27
CGCGGTTGAAGGTGATGGGGTGGCTTCGCAACCGAATCCTACGCCGCATCAGCGCTTTACACCACGCTCGCCAGCCTCTCAGGCGCCCTCTCGCGAATAAGACGGGCTAGACGTGACGGGCCGCTTGCACGAACCTGTCATGCGAGGAGCTCAATTTGGCGACCCGACGCGGAATCCTTCAGGTTGGCGTTGCTGCGGCAACGCTGGCCGCTGCGAACGGCCTCGGCCCGCTGGGCGGCGACGCCGCCCAGCAACGGCTGACGGAATCCGAAACCCTCAGCTTCGAGCCGATGGGCAACCTCACCCTGCTGCACATAGCCGATCTCCACGGCCAGTTGATGCCGGCTTACTTGCGCGAGCCCACCATCAATCTGGGCGCAGGAGCGGTCATGGGTCTGCCGGAAGGTGCAAGAACCAAAGACCTGCTTTCGCATTTCCGTATCCCCGCCGGCTCCGCCGCCGCTCATGCTCTGACCTCGGAGGATTTCGAACGGCTGGCGCAAGCCTACGGCCGGATCGGCGGGCTCGACCGTGCGGCCACCGTGATCAAGGCCGTTCGCGCCGAGCGCGGCGCCGAATGGGTTCTGCTGTTTGACGGCGACGACACCTGGCAGGGATCGCTGACCTCCTACCGCACCCGCCGGCAGGACATGGTGGAATGCCTCAAGCTGCTCAAGCCCCACGCCATGACTGGGCACTGGGAATTCCCGCATGGCGAGGCCAGGGTCAAGGAATTGGTCGAAGCTCTGGGCTGTCCGTTCCTCGCCCAGAACATGCGAGACAACGAATGGCAGGACCCGGTCTTCGACGCTATTCCATGATCGAACGCGGCGGCATCAGGATTGCCGTCATCGGTCAGGCCTTCCCGTTCACCGCACTGGGCGTCCCGCGCCGGCATTTTCCCAAATGGAGCTTCGGCATTCGCGAGGAAGATCTGCAAGCCACCGTCCTCAAGGCAAGGCAACGGGGCGCTGCGCTTGTGATCTTGCTCTCGCACAACGGTTTTGGCATCGACCGCAAGCTTGCCGGTCTCGTCGAGGGTATCGACGTGATCCTGACCGCGCATACGCATGATCCATTGCCGGAGGTCGTCCAGGTCGGGAACACGCTACTGGTGGCCGGCGGCAGCCACGGCAAATTCGTCTCGCGCCTCGACCTCGACGTGCGCGATGGTCGCGTCAATGGCTATCGATTCAAGCTGATCCCCTTGTTCCCGGATGTCATCCGTCCCGATCCCGAGATGCAGGCCGCAATTGCGAGCATTCGTGCGCCGTTTGCTGCAGAGCTTGCCCGCGTGATCGGCCGCTCGGATACGCTCCTCTACCCGCGCGGTCGCTTCGATTGCAGCGCGGACGACATGATCTGTGCCGCACTCCTTGAAAAGCGCGATGCCGAGATCGCGCTTTCGCCGGGCTTCTGGTGGGGAACGAGTCTTTTGCCTGGCGCGCCGATTACGATCGAGGACATCCACAACATGACCTCGATCGCCTATCCCGAGGTCTGCCGCACGCCGATGACCGGCGAGCGCCTGACAATTGTTCTGGAGGACGTCGCCGACAATCTGTTCCACCCCGATCCGTACTACCAGCAGGGCGGCGACATGATCCGCTGTGGCGGCGTCGGCTAGTCCAATGATCCGCGCAAGCCGATTGGACAGCGGATATCGGACATGGTGCTCCTGAGGACAGGTCAGCCGATCGAAGCCGCCCGCGAAGATATGGTGGCCAGTTGGGGATGCACGGCCGATACGGTTGAGGGACCACCGATCTGGGATCTGGTTGAGCGCTATGTCGCACGCAAGAAGGTCGTCAACGCGGCGCCCGCCTCTGGGATATCGCCTCGCTGATTTTCACTAGGCGCCACCTCGGGACAAAGCCGCCACTTCAGTCTCGTCATTATCCCGTGCCGGCTCCGGATCGGGGCTCGGCACCTTCACTAGAGCGGTTCACGGCTTGATTGAATCGGTAGGGATTGAACGAAGCCGCTGCCGCGGCGTGAGAGGCAAGGTGGCGTAGATCGCCTCCTGGCTGAAGGATGTGGGTGTTGGAGCCCACCCCCTCAGACAGGAGTATCGAGATGGCCGATTTGAGCCCTCTTCGCCGCGGCAGCGGCTTCGTTCAATCCCTACCCGATTCTTTCCGGTCGGAAAATGCTCTAGGCTTGGCGCGGTGCTGTCGAACTCCTTCGGATTCGGAGGCACGAACGCCACTTTGATCTTCGAGAATGCGGATAGTTCTGTTGGCGGCGGATGGGCGCAGCACCCGGTCGATCGCCAAGGAAGTTGGGGTCCAGCCGCGGATTGTCAGCCTTTGGCGGCATCGCTATGCCGACCATGG
>NZ_JASAUS010000406.1:0-2330 GCF_029953005.1 Bradyrhizobium sp. Mp27
CGCCCTCCCGACGCAACGACAAAACCGTAAAGCCCCGCGTTCAGCATAACCCGGCAGGAATCCACTTAAATCCAGCGGGGCGCTGTCCAAACAACCGGGGCCAGCTCTAAATGGGTATCCCAAGCCCACCAGATACGACCGATGCCGTGTTGGCATCATTAATCTCCGCCTGGAACATCTTTCGAAACTCAACCGCCGTCCGTGGCGGCGGAGTCCCACCGGGATGGATGGCGAAATGGTTGGGATTTTTCTGCCAAACTGCCCATATCTCTTTGCCGATTTCGTTCACCACTGTCTTGAAAGCGCTAGCGGCTCCTAGGTTCATTTGGGTGAGCCGGTTACCGACATAGGCATAGATTTTAGGCAGGGCCATTCTGAATTTCGTAGAGTTCAAGAAGAACTCCGATTGCTCAGTGCCCTTTATTCGATTGACGCCATAGAGAACGGCGCGCACTGCCCGCTTCGACGAACCATCTGCCGAAAATGGGATGATAAGTCTGTCCGAAGCCGACATCGCTAGCTCGGTGTAAATTGAGAAGCTGGGATTACAGTCGATAAAAACCGTGCAGTTCTTGACGTTCCACGATTCGCGAATGTCGGATATCAGATCACTGATCCAGCCATGAACGAGTCTCCAAGCGTCCGTCGGGCCTGGATTCGTTGCTTTCGCCACACGCGAGGTCTGAACTTCGAGCGCCTCGTCACCTACGACCAAATACAAATTATCTGGCACATATTTGTTGAATGGGTGGACCTGCAAAACAAACGAGGCACCTTTTTTCGGGCTCAGATAAGGGCTGACGATTCGCTCTTCGATATAACCAGCGATTGTCCGCTTTGGCGCTTTGCCAGAGATTTCCTCAAGGTGTTTCTCGCCATTGATGATACCGCCAAGCAGCATGCTTGAAGCATTTGCTTGCGGACAGAGGTCGATAACGAGCACCTTTTCGTTTCGATGCGAAAGTGCGTACTCACAAGCAACTTGAAAGGTTAGGTAACTCTTCCCTACCCCTCCCTTGTTATTCCAAAGAGCGTATACGGCCATGTTTTCCTCGGACCTAGGTTCAGAAGACGTGGCCAGCTTGACAGATCGTTTAAGTTTAGTGGTAATAATTCTAGTCCTTTTACGCGATTTTCTTGTGGGGCGTCATAGGTGGTCAGACGGAGTCGTGTTCGTTTCGATCTTTCAAAGCATCTGTAGATGTCCGGTGTGAGACCACCTTAGTTTCAGCCGTTTCTCTATCTGCCACGGGCCTTTCGTGTCTTCGAAATACGACAGGAGCAAGAAAAACGCTGCACAGATTTCTCTGGGGGCCTCAAACGGTTTGCCTTTTCTTCCATCCGGTGGGAGGCGGGATCGCATCGTGGGCCTGCGCCAAGGTCTCAAGCCACGCGGCGACGCTGGCTGGGATGTCTGCTTGATCAGCCGCCCATCGGCGCACAAGGCGGTCATCACAATCAAGGATCGCGGCGAGTCCCCGCTGCGTCCACCGCAGCGAGGCCAAACACTCACTTAGACGCTTGCCTGTCATGGCCCCCCACCGAACAGAGCGGCACCGGCCGTCATTCCACCGACTGCGATCTGCCAAGGCGCAAGGACCATCGCGGGACAGCTTGCCACGTTCGGCAATCAGCTTGTGTTGCTCGGCGGACAATTCCGCTCGGACATGTCCGCAATATGCGGACATGTCCCGTCTTGTCAATAGTCAAAGCGTTCGTCGCGAACCGCGCGCGCCCTGCTTTCTCGCGGCAGTTTTAGGCGGCTCCGTGGTCGTGCCGGGCGCGCAGAGGCAGATCAGGTTCGGCCGCCGCGTCGCGCCGCTCCCGACGCGGCACGGTTGGCAGAAGAGCACCCTCGCAAGCGAGTGGCTCGGCTTCTCACGCGGCCAGACGAGATCGGGCAAGGACACGCGCTCGAAGTGGCGGCAGGACGCGCACTTCACTTCGAGCAGCGTGAAGCCCGCCTGGATCGCCGCCGCGATGGAGGGTGAAGGATCAGCCTCGCCGCCCAGGAAGCGCCGCGCGTTCCACTCTTCGCAGGCCAGCCGGTGCGCGGCCTGATAGGCAGCCGTCATACGCACTTCCAACTCCGCGTGCAGCCGCTCGGTGCGCGCAAGCTCGCGAGCGTAGTGCTTACGGTCGCCGCCCGAGAGCGGCATCATGCGGATGATGCGGGCCATGCGTCGATCCTATCGCCGGACGAACGTGACTCCCAGCCGCTAGCCCGTCTTATTCGTAAGAGTGCGCCTGAGGGCTGGCGAGCGTGGTGTAAAGCGCTGATGCGGCGTAGGATTCGGTTGCGAAGCCACCCCATCACCTTCAACCGCGAA
>NZ_JASAUS010000407.1:0-2329 GCF_029953005.1 Bradyrhizobium sp. Mp27
CGCCCTCCCGACGCAACGACAAAACCGTAAAGCCCCGCGTTCAGCATAACCCGGCAGGAATCCACTTAAATCCAGCGGGGCGCTGTCCAAACAACCGGGGCCAGCTCTGCTCATGGTTTTCGTTGCTCGCTGAGGTCGACGGAAGCTCTCGGAGTGTTCTTCGGCAGGCCGAACAATCTGATGTAACGGTAGGGAGAAGTGGGTATGGCGAAATACATTGGCCATTACATCGATGGGCGGCGGTGCATAGGTCAGGGGCGACGGACCTCAACGGTCTTCAATCCGGCGACAGGCGAGCACTCGGGATTGGTACCTCTTGCATCCGGCTCGGACGTTCATCGCGCGGTTGCGAGCGCGGCTGCGGCTTTCGCGATCTGGTCGGAGATTACTCCCCTGCGGCGAGCACGAATTCTCAATAAGTTCTTGCGGCTTCTGGAGGAAAGGGCAGAACGCCTGGCAGCTCTGATTAGCGCGGAGCATGGCAAGGTGCTCGCTGATGCGATGGGCGAAGTGCAAAGAGGCATTGAAGTTGTTGAGTTCGCGACCGGTGCCCCGCAGCTTCTGAAAGGGGAGTTTACCGAAAGCGTCGGAACACGGGTTGACAGTCATTCGGTCCGACAGCCGATTGGGGTCGTTGCAGGGATTACGCCGTTCAACTTCCCCGCGATGGTCCCCATGTGGATGTTTCCAGTCGCTCTTGCCTGCGGTAACTGCTTCATATTGAAACCTTCGGAGCGCGTTCCTTCTGCCGCGATCCTGCTCGCCGAGTGGCTAACCGAGGCCGGCCTTCCGCCAGGAGTATTCAATGTCGTTCAGGGCGATAAACAAGCGGTCGATGCACTCTTAGTACACCCGGATGTTGCGGCAGTGAGTTTCGTCGGGTCGACGCCGATCGCTCGATACGTCTACGAGACCGCAGCCCGCTTCGGAAAGCGCTGTCAAGCGCTAGGTGGTGCAAAGAACCATATGATCGTCATGCCCGATGCGGATTTGGATCAGGTTGCAGATACCTTGATGGGAGCGGCCTATGGAGCGGCAGGCGAGCGTTGCATGGCGGTCTCCGTGGTGGTGCCAATCGGCGAACATACGGCTAACGAATTGATCGCGCGGATGGCCCCCAGGGTGCGTGCGCTCAGGATCGGACCGGCGACCGATCCTGACGCTGAGATTGGGCCATTGATAACAAAACAGCATCTAGAGAGGGTCTGCGCTTACATCCAATCGGGCGTGACCCAGGGCGCAAACCTGCTGGTCGACGGTCGTGGTTTCAAGATGCAGGGTCACGAAGGGGGGTATTTTATTGGGGGCTCTCTCTTCGACCAAGTTGAGCCGAACATGACGATCTACAGAGAAGAGATCTTCGGACCAGTGCTTTGCGTCGTGCGTGCGGAAAGCTTCGAAGCTGCCGCCAGCCTGATCAATCGAAGCGAATTTGGCAACGGTACTGCGATCTTTACCCGTGATGGGAAAGCAGCGCGTGAATTCGCGCATCGGATACGCGTCGGCATGGTGGGGGTCAATGTTGCTATCCCCGTTCCCATGGCTTTCCATTCCTTTGGAGGATGGAAGGCCTCTCTGTTCGGTGGTCATCATATCCACGGTCCAGAGGGAGTGCGCTTCTACACGCAATTGAAGACGATTACGACACGATGGCCCACAGACATTCGCGCGGACGTCAATTTTGCCATGCCGACCTTCCATTAGTGAGGCCGAGCGCCGGCAGTGCGTGTCGGTAGCGACCGGTGTACTTTCTCCTCGTCACGACGTTCTCTCAGAAAAGGCCCCGCTGACGGCGCCACCCCACGAGGCGCGCAGCAATTCGGTGTCATCATCGCCGATGACGCCACATAGTGGTTCACGACTAGCTGGAGTGGTGTTTGCGCGTAGACGCGTGCGGCCAAGGGCCAGCAGCGGTCTCTCGTGTTGGGGAGACGGCCCCCCTCCGCCACACTGCGTGGCAAGATGAGGTCGTCGCTGACCTCAAACGAAGAAGCCGCCCGTGGAAACGATTGTTCGCATCGGCCTGGATACGTCGAAGATTGTATTTCAGCTGCATGGCGTTGACGGGACAGAGCAGCTGGTTTTTACGGCGTAAGTTGAGGCGCGGGCAGGTTTGTTGCGAACCGTTTTGGTGGCTGGCGCGACGGCTGTGATCGCGGATATGCGCCGACGGAAACTCGCTCCTGGCCCTGGCTGAAAGACATCATCGCACGCAAGGTGTCAATCGGCGTTTGACTGGGACCCCCTATCGGCCTCCAAAAGGGACCCCTTTGATCGGCGTGCTCTGCTGGTAGCGCTCGGGTCGTCGGAGCTGGTCGGGGTTGCGGAG
>NZ_JASAUS010000408.1:0-2326 GCF_029953005.1 Bradyrhizobium sp. Mp27
TCATTTTGCGCCAGCGCATCCTGCCAGGGCCCGTTCAGACACCTACGCTGGTCTTGAGCCATTTGTTGATCTGAATGCGCCGACGCCGTCCGAGTTGCGCGACGATGCTCATTTTGCGCCAGCGCATCCTGCCAGGGCTCGCTCAGACACCTACGCCGGTCTTGAGGCAGCGGTTAATCCGAATCCGCGCACACCATTCGAGTTGCGTGACAATGCTTGGGCCCCGGCGCCTGACTTTCGGCCGCTGTTTGCCGGGCCAGTACCGGGGCATCACCAGGGCGCTCGACAGCCCGGCTCGCCGCAGGGGCTTTCTCCGGCGCCAGCCTTCTCGGATGATGAAGCTTTGGCGTGGTTGCGCGAGGAGCTGGCGCGACGGCAGATGCAAGAACCGGCCTCACCATCAACCGGCGGGGCTCCCTCAGACATCTACGGCGGCCTTGAGTCATTGGTGCATCTGGATGCGCCCACGCCGTGGGAATTGCGCGACGATGCTCACTTTGCGCCGGCGCCCGCTGCCAGGGCGCGCTCGGACACCTACCGCGGTTTTCCATTGGTTGATCTGACTGCGCCCACGCCGTCCGAATCACGCGACGATGCTAATTCTGTACGGCCGTTTCCGATCACCTCCGCCAACGCTCAGATCGGGGCTTTAGATCCGACAGTCTCGTCTCACGGCCACGGGCTGGTGCTCGAGGACACGGAATGGCTGGGCGACGAGCATATCGACAGGGATTACCGGCTCCAGGAGCAGGATTTGCAGAGGAACGATCCGGATCTCGCCGCCCGGACGCGGTTCGTGAATCCCCTCATCGTCCTAAATTATCTGGGCTCTAACGACGATGGCGTCGTGCAAACCGAGTTCCAGCGCATCGTCCATGATGATGAATTTAATGATACAGCCGACTTCCTGTTCCTGCCCGTGATTAATGCCAACCCTGAAGATCCTAATAACCTCGGCAACCATTGGTCGCTGCTGTTCGTTGATCGCAGTGACCGGGGGCAGCCGGTCGCCTACCACTACGATTCCTACAGGGGACTCAACAAAAAGCATGCAGAGCATCTCGCAAGTAGGCTGCACCTCCGCCTGGAGCCAGCCGGCATGGCCCAGCAGCAGAACACTTATGATTGCGGCGTCTTTGTCGTGGACGGGACGCGGGCGCTGGTTAGGCAATTGGAGCAAGGAGGGCAGACAGTCCACCTGGACCAGCTCGTCGTCGATCGGCAGGCACTGCAAAACCGACTCAGGGGCTGATGTCGCCGTGGGCGAGATAGAGTTGGCTGTGAATCGACGCTGAACATTGACCCCCGTACGCGCGAAGTCAATCAAGTACTTGGGACGCCGATCGGCGTCCGGACCCCACACGATGACATAATTGCGGTCGGCGCCCGCGGGACGAAAGGTCCGCTATCTTCAAGCCTGCACGCAATCACACGAATCGGAGGGGCTATGAAGCAATATGTTGGGCTTGACGTCTCACAAAAGGAGAGAATCAGGAACAGCAGAAGCCCGTTCCCGAAGATCATACGTCCGTCAGCAAGGACGAGGAATCGGGCGCACGAGGGTTGCAGCGCGATTTGCAGGATCGGTTGCAGCCGGCGCACGACGAGCCGGTGAGCGAGCCCGTCAGCGATAGTGCTTCCCATCCCGAAGTACCTGCAGGCTCGCGCCGGTTCGCCGCCTGCTCAAGGTCGGCATTGGCCTTGCGATTGTGGCCGTCTTCGGATGGTTGCCGCTGAAGGCCGTGCTGCAGACCTCGAGCGTTGCGGCCGTGGTCAATGCCAGGATCGTGACGTTGCGCTCGCCGATTGACGGCACCGTGAGCGCGAAGCCGCCGCAAGGCTCGACGCAACTCAGCGTGGTCCATGAGGGCGACGCGATCCTTCATGTCGTCAACGCGCGTGGCGATCGCGTGCGGCTCGACGATCTTCGGCGGCAGATGTCCCGGATGGAAAATGAGCGCCCGAGTTTCGCCGCCAAGCTTGCGGCCGCCGAGACGGCGCAACAGGACCTCGCCCGCCAGGCGGCCCAGTTCCGCGACGGTCGCATCCTCCAGCTCCAGGCGCGCATTGCCGAAATCCAGTCGGCGATCGAGGCCGCGGCCGCGCGACGGGAGAAGGCAGTGGCCGCCGTCGAGCGGGCCTCGTCACTGATCAAATCGGGCAGCGTCTCGACGGTCGAAATGGCCCGCCTGACGCGCGAGCAGGCGATCGCCCAGCAGACTGCGGATTTCACGGATCGTGAGCATCGATTTCGCGCGATCGTGAGCACTGAATTCAGACGATCGTGAGCAGCCCGCTACGGCCGATGGGAGATAGAGTCAGTGTT
>NZ_JASAUS010000409.1:0-2324 GCF_029953005.1 Bradyrhizobium sp. Mp27
CGCCCTCCCGACGCAACGACAAAACCGTAAAGCCCCGCGTTCAGCATAACCCGGCAGGAATCCACTTAAATCCAGCGGGGCGCTGTCCAAACAACCGGGGCCAGCTCTGACGGCAAAGAGCGCTGGCACGGCCTGGGCTCGTTGAAGGACGTGTCGCTCAAGGACGCACGTCTTGCGCGCGATGCGGCTCGGCTGCGCGTAAAGGGCGATCGCAGCACCGCCGGCGTGGATATCGTGCAGGAGAGGCGAAAAGCACGCGACGAAATGAAAGCCGTCGAGGCAAAGGTTGTGTTGCCGACGTTCGAAGAATGCGCGGAAGCCTACATCCGGGCGAACTGGTCGAGCTGGAGCGAGAAGCATCGCGATCAGTGGCCGTCCTCGCTCAAGCGCTACGCATACGGACGTGTAACGGTGCACGGATTCCGGTCGACCTTCGCAACTTGGGCCGAGGAATGCACCGACTATCCGGATGGCGTACGCGAAGCTGCACTGGCCCACAAATACAAGAGCGAGACGACCGCAGCCTATCAACGAGGTCAAAAGCTCGAAAAGCGCCGGGCGCTAATGAAGGATTGGGCCGTATTCCTGACCGGCGCCAATGTGACCCAATTTGAGGACCGGAGGACAGGATAGGCCGTCGAGCCAACAGTGAGGGTCAAAAGCGTTGGTTGCGTCCGATCCAAGGCTCCCGGTCTGCCCCAAGAGTAGCAGGGTCTCGGCAAACGGCCGGCTCAAGGCCAGAAGCGGAATTGGTGTCGGTCTCTATCCTCCGCAAAGCCAGACAAGCCGAGACTGGATTGCATGTGAGCGAGGGGCTGCGGTTCCCGGGCTCGCAGGCACCGAAGTAGCTCGCACAACAAAGAAGGACCGCTGTCGTCCACAGCGGCCCCTCACGCTTTCCGGGTTTCAATAATTCCGAAATGAAATGGCTTAACCAGCCCCGGAATGCCACTTTGTCCCGGTTAATAAATCCTTTCCATAACCTATGTGAATCGCGCGCCCCTAATTCTTGAGTGGAGGCCGCCTTGTTCGGATTAGCCACCGGCGGCACTGGATCCTGAGGCGGCCGGTGCACGACGTAAGGATTGCTCGGCGGTGTGGGGCTATCCGTACAAGCGAGGCCACCTCCTGGAGCTCCGGCGCAGCAAGATTCGGGGAGCGATCCACCATCAACGTGGTGGCTTGGAGAGCGGGAGGTCCCTAGGAACTTTCGGAGGTGCAACCCATTGAGCGGTCATTCAAGTAGAGGACAGCTCTTGAACCACATCGCCGTTATCTTGATCTTGCTCGTTGGCGGCTCTTCGCTCGCTTCGGCCCAGAGTGCGAGTGGATCGAGCAGCAGCGGCTCGGCGGCGAGTGGAACTGCGACCACCGGCTCGAAAGGTTATGCGGGCGGCACCCTATCGACTGGGCATACCATAAGCGGCACTGCGGGCTACTCCAGTCCCAACGTGGGCAACCCGCTCAGCCACGCAGCGACCGGCGACGTGGATGCTTCCTCGGTTAGTCCGGCTCCAACTTCCCACGACAACGCGGTGGACACGCCCGCCGCCGAACGCGCCATAAAGAACCTGGGCAACACCGACATCGGCATTCTCAAGAAGTAATACATGCTGCGCAGCCTGCGTGAGGCCGAGCGTTTTCTTCCCTGGCGATCCTGCGAGGCCGATCGCGGCCCGGCAGGAATATAGGTGGAGGCATGAGCAAGACGGTGCTTGTCTGCGCGGCCCTGACACCGCTCCATTTGGCCGATAATCTCGCCGGGCGGTGCGCCGATTGCGGCTGCGGCGTTCAGTATCGCCCGCATGCGCCTGCCGACGCGCGCAAGCTGTGCTTTGAATACGCGCTGCCGTCCCTTGAAGAGAACGACACCAAGCTCGTCACCACCCGCGCATGGTCGAGGATTTCCCCGCCTACATGCCAAAGAAGCGGCACTGATGATCACGGAGGTGCTCGCCAGATCAAAGGGCCGAACTACACCGCCGGGATCGTGCTGTCCCACGACGTGGTGGTCGAGACGGCACCCATCGTCCGCTGGCGATCCTCAACCTGCAAGGCATCTCCGATCTCGAGGCGCTGCATTCCGGCCAGTACAATGAGGAGTACGTGGGGGGCGGCACGAGGTTAGAGGAATTGCGTACCGTCGCGGTTGCACCGGCGCGTTGCATTGAAGGCGGCGCATGAAAGTCATAGTTGATGAAACCGGCGAGATCATAGAGCTGGCCCCGCAAATTCGGACAGTAGCTTGAGTGGATTTTCTGCCTGACAGCGGCGAGGATTCTTGCTGCGAATCAGGAGCGAAGATGACGAAGAAGAGCCGCCGG
>NZ_JASAUS010000410.1:0-2287 GCF_029953005.1 Bradyrhizobium sp. Mp27
GGCGGCTCTTCTTCGTCATCTTCGCTCCTGATTCGCAGCAAGAATCCTCGCCGCTGTCAGGCAGAAAATCCACTCAAGCTACTGTCCGAATTTGCGGGGCCAGCTCTGAACTTCGCGCCTGTGAGCAGGCTGGCGTCACGGTCACATTGCCGAAACCGCAGACCTCAGGTGCGAAAGCCGCCGGCCGTTTTGGCAAGCAGGACTTCGTCTATGTTGCGGCCGAGGACATCTATCGCTGCCCTGCCGGCGAACGGCTCACCTACCGCTTCACCGGCCAAGAGGATGGTAAGATGCTGCGCCGTTACTGGACGACCGCTTGCCAAACCTGCGCGCTCAAAGCTCAGTGCACGACCGGCCCCGAGCGGCGCATCGCGCGCTGGGAGCACGAGGCCGTGTTGGAGAAGATTCAGCGGCGGCTCGACCAGGACCCGAACAAGATGACTTTACGCCGTCAAACGGCGGAGCATCCGTTCGGGACGATAAAGGCCTGGATGGGTGCGACGCACTTCCTGATGCAAAGACAACACAAGGTCGCGACCGAGATGGCGCTGAATGTGCTCGCCTACAATATGAAACGTGTAATAGCGATTCTGGGTTGCCGAACACTGCTGGAGGCGATGCAAACGTAAGGGATATTTGTACGCCCAGATCGGCGGCATTCGAGTCCAGAAGCTTCTGGCTGCTCATCCGGCCGCCTAAATCGAGCCGCGAAGCCGATGCCGAACCTTCGAACTGCCCCAAAAGAGGTTCTCACACAGCCTGGGCCCTCGTCGGACATCCGACTTGGCCTTCACAATGTCCGCCTTCGAGGGCTACGCGGACGTGGCTTCAGGTTGATCAGCCGCTTTGCGCCGAAGGGGAAAGCTCATCACGTCGCGCGATTGCGTCGCTCAAAGGCGGGCGATGAGCCGTGGTGCGTCTGTCCCGTCGCGCGCGTGATAGACATCCCCCAGCTCGTGAACGCACCAGCGCGCGTCCCTGCAGGAGCTGGGGATAGTCTCGAACACAACCACAAAGAAGGAGCCGAGCAGGCTACAAGCTCGGCTACGGAAGCGTCGCGTTGGGGAACCCTGCGAAGGGGACACTATAGGGACACTACTTTTGGTTTCCCATGCCCGATCAACAGGTTACATAGACCCTCATTCTCTCACAAGGGGAGAAGGGCAGGGGCGCCCCGCAATGAGGGGATTTACGCCACCGACACCAAAAACTCGGCGGAAACCTGTCGGCGGGAACGTAGGTAGCCCTCCCCCTGACTCAAACCCCCGACTGGTCAAATAGGCCGAGATGATTTCAGTGAGAGCAGATCGGAAGCTGACCACCGATTGACCACCGAAACCCCGTGAACGAACGGAGATAAAGGTGGTCGATCGGGAGCAAACTTCATTGTTTTTGTTGATCTTTTCGGCCGCTATTTACGTTCGGGACGCAAGGGGCGCGCGTGCTGGCCGCGCGATCAAGCGATTTACATTTCGGCCATAACGTATTGATTTTGCTAGTGCTGTTTTGGTTGCCTTTTACAGCTAAGTGCCTGAAATCTCTTTTAGAGAATGAGACTCTTAATCAGCGGGTCCCAGGTTCGAGCCCTGGTGCGCCCACCAAGCTTTTCAATAAAATCAATGGCTTATAGGATGACAGCAGAAATCCTTTGCCGTCAGAAAAAAGTATAAACAGGTATAAACTTTTCCGATCCGCGTCCGCCGCAACCGCGCAGTTCCCCCTTGCAACTTTTTCGTGTAAGTCGGTTGGGTTGATCATTTGCGATAGTTGAGAACGTTCGCTACGGGCGGGGGCACGTATGGCGAGACCGACGAGATCCAAGCGCGACGATCTCCAACTCACCGTTCACATTTCAAATTCGAAGCCCGTCGAATTGGTCGATTTGGGTCAAAGCTTCGAAGCTCTTGGTGAACTCTACACGGAGTTCGTCACTGCCAAAGGTTACGAGCCGCTCGAAGGAAATGCTCGCCTCTATGTAGTAGACGTTCGCAGTGGAAGCATCATAGCTTCCCTAAAGGGGCTGCTAGATCAAGCCTCCTTCATAGTCGACCATTTGGAGGTTTTGGCGGGCTTCCTAGGAAACTTAAACGACTGATCACCTTCTTCACACGGCGCGACATTAAGACCGTGGAAGAAACCAACGTCACTAGAGCTGAAGCGGAGCGTCTCTCAAGAGCGCTAGTACCCACTTTTCTTGGAACGTGAGTCGTGATTCAAGGTCGGGATGATACCCGAAGCAAGAGAAGTCCACCTTTCGAGGAAAGATCGCAAGGTGCTTGAGGCGTGC
>NZ_JASAUS010000411.1:0-2275 GCF_029953005.1 Bradyrhizobium sp. Mp27
CGCCCGATCGCCAACGGCATCCGCCTTGCGCATCAGGGCGTCGAGGTGCCGGTCTATGTCTGGACCGAGGCGGAAGCAACCTCGGCGCGGCTGATGCCGGTGACGACGGCCGCCGATACCGGCAAGAAGCTGCTGTGTCCGATGCCCGGGCTGATCGTCTCGATCGCGGTAACGGAGGGGCAGGAGGTCAAGGCCGGCGAGACGCTCGCGGTCGTCGAAGCCATGAAGATGCAGAACGTGCTGCGCGCCGAGCAAGACGGCGCCGTGAAGAAGATCCACGCCAGTGCCGGTGCGACGCTCGCGGTCGACGCGCTGATTTTGGAGTTTTCCTGAACACCGCAAGAGGCGACCTGAGATGGGCAGCCTGTCTGCAGGAATTCCGGTTACTTCCAGGCAGAAGTCATGTTGGGCAGCTCGGCGTCACTTGGGATTAGGTGGACTTGATGAAAACCGAACGGTTGGCATTGGCATCGGGCTTTGCGCCTGCTTCACGCCAGGACTGGCACAAGCTGGTTGATGGCGTGCTAAAGGGAGCGCCGTTCGAAAAGCTGATTGGTAGGACGTACGACGACTTGAGAATCGAGCCGATTTATCTCCGCGCGAAAGACATTGCACTAGTCGACGGGCGGGCACCCGCGGCGCCTTGGCAGATCATACAGCGCATCGATCATCCAGACGCGGTGACGGCCAATAGGCAGGCCCTTCACGATCTGGAGAATGGGGCGACGGGCCTGGCGCTCGTCTTTGCCGGCGCCAACTGCAGCCGCGGGTTCGGTCTCGATCAAACGGCAGGTGCCGTCGCCAAAGCTTTAAAGGACGTCCACCTTGATGCCGGCATCGGGATTGAACTTCAAATTGGTACAGACGGGCGTAAGACCGCGATCCATGTTGCGGAATATGTGAAGTCGGTCGGTCTCGATCCTGCCGTCTGCGACATTCGATTTGGGCTCGATCCGCTGGGCGCGTGCGCCCTAAGCGGACGCAGTCCATACACTTGGGAAGAAATCGCACGGAACGTTGCCAGCACGATCAAAGGGCTTGTAACGCTGGGGTTCAAGGGGCCGTTTGCCGCGAGCGACGGGCGTATCGTTCATGACGCCGGCGGCTCAGAAGTGCAGGAGCTTGCCTTTGTGCTCGCCTGCGGCGTGGCATATCTGCACGCTATGGAGGCGGCGCGCATTCCGCTGGATCAAGCGCGAAGTATGATCTATGCGCGACTCACTGCTGACGCCGACCAGTTTTTGACTATGGCTAAATTCCGCGCGTTGCGGCTCCTCTGGGCGCGCATCGAATCGGCGTGCGGTGTGGCGCCGAGGCCGCTGTTCATTGCGGCTGACACGTCCTGGCGCATGTTGACCCGGCGCGATCCCTACGTAAACATGTTGCGCGCTACCTTGGCGACATTCTCTGCGGGAATCGCCGGTGCCAATGCGATCACAGTTCTGCCGCACACGTTGGCGCTCGGCCTTCCAGACTCGTTTGCCCGGCGCGTGGCCCGCAACACGCAGCTTCTGCTGCTGGAGGAAAGCAATCTTGCCAAGGTTAGCGATCCTGCCTCAGGTGCTGGCGGCATTGAGGCGCTAACAACGGAGCTTTGCGACGCGGCCTGGAGGAGTTTTCAAGAGACTGAAAATGCGGGCGGCATTTTTGCCGCTCTACAGCAAGGAACGCTTCAGGCGAAGATCACAGCTACACGCACAGCGCGCCGTGCAAATCTCGCGAAACGCAGCGACCCGCTGACCGGAGTGAGTGAGTTCGCAAACCTTGGCGAAGGCGCAGCGGCGGTACTAAGCGTAAGACCGATGGCTCTTCCGCCTAGCTTTGATCAGAAATTCGTATTCGACGCACTGCCGCCGATCCGGCTTGCGGAACCCTTCGAATCGCTCCGCGATAAGTCCGATGCGATATTGAAGCTACTCGGCGCGCGGCCGCGAGTGTTTCTTGCTAATCTCGGCACACCGACCGACTTTACGGCCCGCGCGACATTCGCCAAGAGCTTCTTCGAAGCGGGAGGAATTGAGGCTATCGACGGCGCCGGCTTCGCCGACCCAGCCGAGCTTGCCCTCGCATTCACGGGATCTGGTGCCGAACTTGCCTGCCTTTGCTCCAGCGATAAGATCTATGCGGAGCGCGCCGAAATCTCCGCCCACGCGCTTCAGCAAGTCGGAGCTAGCCCGTCCTATTCGTGAGAGTGCGGCTTTTGGGCCCGATTGATGCGGCCGCACATCTTGTCTGACGAGGCGCACAGGATTGCCTTCGGCTTTTCGCCGCCTGA
>NZ_JASAUS010000412.1:0-2270 GCF_029953005.1 Bradyrhizobium sp. Mp27
AGTCTCGGTCATGGCGTATCGCTCTCCTCGAGAGGTTCTGGCAGGCTCGTCACCCGCCTCGATACGCCGCCTTCCTCACACCGTCATCACCCAGATTCCGCCATAGCTCTCCGTCCGACGCCCACCACCTCAAGTTCGCCCAGCCGCGAACATTGGGGCGCAAGGTCAGCGACGAATTCACCGTCCCGTTATGCCGCTCTCACCACCAGGCTCTCCACCGGCACGGGAACGAAAAGGCATGGTGGGTGGATATGCATATATCGCCCTTGCCTGTTGCCAGCGAGTTATGGGCGGCTAGTCCCGTTCATGATCCCGCGAAGCCAAGCACGGCCACTTATGATGCTTCATCGCAGGCCCGGCTGGAGGCCACGGGTCTCAATGGATATCGAGCAACTCGTCTACGAGGTTAGACGACTCTACGATGCCGCATGCATGCTGGTTCGGATTGCCACGATTATCAAAGAAGGATAGCCCCCAATTCTGCGCTGCTTGCAAACGAATATCTGCTCAATGCCTTCTTAGCCTGACAGTCAGTCGATCAGCTCGGAAGTGTAATGATCACCATCGCTTGTGCGGACTACAGCTGATCCGAACTGCTCAGCTTTCAAAGTACTTGAGCGCAGAAAGCGCCGGTGAAGACGTTTTGGACAAATAGGACTCGTAAGCGCGCCGAATTCCATCCTCAAGCGAGGTTTTCGCACGCCAGCCGAGCCCCTTGAGCCGGCTGACGTCTAGCAATTTGCGCGGTGTGCCGTCGGGGCGCGAGGTGTCGAAACTGATCTCGCCGCCGTAGCCGACGATGGCGGCCACCACGCGCGCGAACTCGGCGATGGTGATGTCCTCGCCGGTGCCGATGTTGACCAGCTCCCCGCTCGAATAGGTCTTCATCAGGTGCACGCAGGCATCCGCCATGTCGTCGACATAGAGGAACTCGCGCCGCGGCGTGCCGGTGCCCCACACGATGACGCTCTTTGCTCCCGAAACCCTCGCCTCGTGGAAGCGGCGGATCAGGGCGGCGACGACGTGGCTCAGCTCGGGGTGATAATTATCGCCGGGCCCGTACAGATTGGTCGGCATCACGCTGATGAAGTCGCTGCCATACTGGCTGCGATAGGCCTCCGCCATCTTGATGCCGGCGATCTTGGCGATCGCATAGGGCTCGTTGGTCGGCTCCAGCGGGCCTGATAGCACCGAATCCTCGCGCAAGGGCTGCGGCGCCAGTTTCGGATAGATGCAGGACGAGCCCAGAAACATCAGCTTCTCGGCGCCGTTGAGATGCGCGGCCTGGATCACGTTGGCGGCAATCGCGATGTTGTCGTAGATGAACTCGGCGCGCAGCGTGTTGTTGGCGACGATGCCGCCGACCTTGGCCGCGGCGAGGAAGATCACTTGCGGCCGCGCTTTCGCGAACCAGTCGAACACGGCGGCCTGGTTGCAGAGATCGACCTCGCGCCGGTCGACCGTGACGAGCCGCACGTCCTCCCGCGCCAGCCGGCGCAGCAGCGCGGCTCCGACCATGCCGCGATGGCCGGCGACATAGACGCTTTTGCCCCTCAGCTCAAACGGTGCGTTTGCCACTGGCCGCATCCCGTTTTGCCTCCGCCAGGTCGCTCGCCATCATCTCCTCGACCAGCTGGGCGAAGCTGCGCTTCGGCGTCCAGCCGAGCACCTCGCGCGCCTTGCTGGCGTCGCCGACGAGGAGATCGACCTCGGTCGGACGGAAATAGGTCGGATCGATCTTCACCACGGTCTTGCCGCTCGTCTCATCGACGCCGGTCTCCTCGACGCCCTCGCCGCGCCATGCGATGCGGCGGCCGACATGGGCAAAGGACAGCTCGACCATCTCGCGCACCGAGCGCATCTCGCCGGTGGCGAGCACGAAGTCGTCGGGCTTGTCGGCCTGCAGGATCTTGTGCATGCCCTCGACATAGTCCTTCGCATGACCCCAGTCGCGCTTGGCTTCGAGATTGCCGAGATAGAGCGTCTGTTCCAGCCCGACCTCGATCCGCGCGACGCCGCGGGTGATCTTGCGGGTCACAAAGGTCTCGCCGCGGATCGGGCTCTCATGGTTGAACAGGATGCCGTTCGACGCGAACATGCCGTAGGCTTCGCGGTAGTTCACCGTGATCCAGTAGCCGTAGAGCTTGGCGACGCCGTAGGGCGAGCGCGGATAGAACGGCGTCGTCTCCTTCTGCGGGATCTCCTGCACCAGGCCGTAGAGCTCGGAGGTCGAGGCCTGGTAGAACCGCGTCTCCTTCTCCATGCCGAGG
>NZ_JASAUS010000413.1:0-2262 GCF_029953005.1 Bradyrhizobium sp. Mp27
CTGGACGGCGCCGAGTTCGCATGGGGAGATGAATTTGCGCCCGGGGGCCGTCACATGGCCAACACCTGGCAGGGTGAATTTCCACGCCAGAACACCAGGGACGACGGATACGAACGGACATCGCCGGTCACCGCATTTCCGCCGAACGGTTACGGGCTGCACGATATGATCGGCAACGTCTGGGAATGGACGTCCGACTGGTACTCGCCTCGGCATGAGGCTGACGCAGCAAAAGCCTGCTGCATTCCAGAGAACCCGCGCGGCGGCCGCGAGGCCGATAGCTACGACCCCAGAACGACCAACGTCAAGATTCCACGCAAGGTCATCAAAGGCGGCTCGCATTTGTGCGCGCCGAACTACTGCAGACGCTACCGGCCGGCTGCGCGGCATGCGGAGCCGATCGACACATCCACGAGCCACCTTGGATTTCGGTGCATCAGGAGAGGTGTCTCTATCGCATCATAATGGGAGAGCGAGGCCATGTTGAATTGCATATTCAATGACAAGCCACCCTTTGCCGCAATTCCACCGTTCAAGACGTCCAGTTGCCACAAGAGGTCCTGCGCCTCGCTGCTTGGCGCGACGATATTGATGTCGCTGTCCGGGGTAGCCAGCACGCCGGCGACCGCACAGCCGGCACAGAAACCCAATATCCTCTTCATCATGGGTGACGACATCGGCCTGTACCAGCCGAGCATCTACCATCGCGGCCTGATGGTCGGCGAGACGCCCAACATCGATCGCATCGGCAATGAAGGCGCAATCTTCACGCATTATTATGCCGAGCAGAGCTGCACGGCAGGGCGGAACGCCTTCTTCACCGGCATGCATCCGCTGCGCACCGGCATGATTCCTCCGCAACTTCCAGGCAGCCCGTCCTATCTGCGGCCCGGCACCCCGGCGCTCGCCAAGTTCCTGCTTGATCTCGGCTACAACACCGGCGAATTCGGCAAGAACCATCTCGGCGATCACACCGACGCACTGCCGACCGCGCACGGCTTCCAGGAATTCTGGGGCTACCTGTATCACCTCGATGCGATGCAGGGCGTGAGCTTCCCGGACATCAACAAGTCCCCCATCCAGCAGACTGTTGCCCCGCCATGCAAGAATACGCCGATCCCCGGCATCCCGGAGGTACCGGGCGCGGTCGATCCGAAAACGTCGGTTTGCCTGACGCCTCCGCGCAACGTCCTGTCGTGCAAGTCCGATGGTACGTCCAGGACTCAGCAGTGCATCGACCAGGGCCCGCTGACACTCGAGCGATCGAAGGGTGTCGACGAGGAAATCTCGGCCAAGGTCATCGACTTCATCGATCGCAACGATCCGAAGACGACGGGCAAGCCGTTCTTCGTCTGGTACAACCCTGCGCGCATGCACATCACGACCGTGCTGAATGACAAGTACGCGGCCATGGTCGGCGAGCCCGGCGGCAAGGACTGGGGCCTCAACGAGGCCGGCATGAAGCAGATGGATGACAACATCGGCTATGTGCTGAAAAAGCTCCAGGACATGGGGCAGCTCGACAACACGATCGTCGTGTTCACCACCGACAACGGCGCCGAGACCATCACCTTTCCGGACGGCGGCACCACTCCGTTCAAGGGCGGCAAGCTGAGCACCTGGGAAGGCGGCATGCGCGCTCCGGCGCTCGTTCGCTGGCCGGGGGTCATCAAGCCCGGCACCATCAAGAACGACATCTTCGCGTCACTCGACTGGCTGCCCACATTTGTCAACATCGCCGGTGGCGCAAAGGGAGACGCGCTGAAGAAGCGTATCGAGGCCGGTCAATATCCCGGCATCGTGAAGACGACGCTCGATGGCGTCGATCAGGCCGAATACCTTTCCGGGCGTTCGGAAACGTCGGCGCGCGATACCTTCTTCTACTATTCGGGCAAGGATCCGTCGGCGGTCCGCTACAAGAACTGGAAGATCTACTTCACGATGGTGTCCGACAACCCGGCGGGCTTTATTGCCGGAGCGCTTCCTTATCACTGGGCCCAGGTCGTCAACATCAAGCGAGACCCGTTCGAGACTTCGATCGGGTCACAATACAAGACGCTCATGGGCCAGGGCGGCACAATCGGATCTCCTTCTACAGCCTACATTTACGACTGGAACATGCTGCCGATCGGCCAGGCGCTCTGGCTGAAGGAACTCGAGAGCTATATTGCGTACCCGCCGCTGCAGGACCCGGCGAGCTACAACCTCGACCAGGTGATGCAGCAGATCAAGCAGGCCAAGACTGCCGGTCGCAGCGATTAG
>NZ_JASAUS010000414.1:0-2248 GCF_029953005.1 Bradyrhizobium sp. Mp27
TCTCGGTCATGGCGTATCGCTCTCCTCGAGAGGTTCTGGCAGGCTCGTCACCCGCCTCGATACGCCGCCTTCCTCACACCGTCATCACCCAGATTCCGCCATAGCTCACGGCGAAGAGGCATTGGCGTGGCACGGGCGGCGAATCACCGACGTTCTCATCACGGACGTCAAGCTGCCCGGAGGCATCGACGGATGGCAGATCGCCGAACATTGCCGGGCGACGCTTTCCGACAGCGCGATGAACTTAGCCAAATTATACCAGTAGACGCATCTGATCAGTTCGTTGAAGGCTTTCGCGAAGGCGTGTTGAACGTCTGGCACGGAGCTTAGGCTCCGCACAGGGCGAGGCAGCGAGCGTACGCCGGGGCCCGCTCACCGATATTGTGCCTGCCATTAGTTTTGCAGCAACGGCCCGTTAACCCCAACGTCCATCATAGCCGCTCTCCTTAAGCCGATCGTGCAGTTCGGTGTAGATCTCTTTCAAAGTTTCCGTGACGTCGTATAAGAGAGACACGAAGAGGTCGATGTCTGTTCCGGACTTGTTTTCTTTTCCCTTGGCAAATGAGCCGCTTGGGTGCTCCTCGCAACTTGTTTCCAGCCCAATGTGATAGGAGCGGATACAACGCTGCTTGAACTTGTCGGACGGGTGACGTGGACGACGTGTCAACGGCCTGGCGAACCAGTATGGACTGGAGATATTGATCGGCTGTCATGGGAAACCATTGGCAATCAAAGCCTGAGCATAGGTCGACGTGTGACGTATTCCTAGTTGTGTCAGGTCGGCTTCTAAACCAGGCAGTGGACAACATGCCGGCAACCACCGAAGTGCCGATCGTCCGCCAGCGTAAGGCTGTAGAAACCGCTAGAAAAAAGCTTGTCGGGGCCATCGGACTTGCCGAACCGCGAAGGAGCATCACGCGCAGCTAAACCTAGGAGGCCCCATGCCGCCGCTCCACTATCCGTTTTCGCTGCTCTGGATCGCCGCTTTCTTCGTGCTGCTTTTTTCGATCGTAACCGGCGTGCTCCGAGGAGCGCCCCGCTACAGCATCGGGCTCTTCTGGTCCGCCATCGGGGCTGCGTTTGCGGCCCAAGCCCTCGATGGGTTTTAGTGGATATGATCCCGGCGCGCCTCTAGGAACGATCCATCCTTCGAATGCTTGGTGCCTGCCGGGTCGGTCGCGAAACCCGGTGGAGCTAAACAGAACTCGTAGCTCTGGAATGCGGACCCCGGTCATACCCTCGTTTGGCTGGGGTCCGTCCCGACAGTCGCCGCGCCAAAGCATCCCACCTCCGGCGGGGTACAGGACGCCATGTCAGTCCTCGACATCGCCAATTTGTGGCCCGCTCAGGCCCTCACCTTCATCTCTTGCGAATCTGCCGCCCGATTGCTTCTGCGATGGCCAACGATTGTTCTTTGTGGCTTGGATGGTCCCAGCTCCGCGGGTCTGATGGATCGAGCGGCCGTATTGACCGCGCCCGGCCTCTTGGGCGCAGGTTCCTTTTAAACAACACGCGCCCGTGAGCCGACTAGCCGCCCCTCCCGACCAACCAGCCACTGCCAACAGGCTCCTGGCGGGGCTCCCGCCTTCCCCCTGGGGGCTGCCTAATTTGATCACGAACTGCGTTACCCACTTCGAACCTCAGGCCACCGGCACGCCGTAGTAGGCGTTCACGGAGAGCGTGGTGGCGGGGTCGCTCCAATTCCAACTGCTCTCGTCGGCGTATTTGGGGGCGCCGCGGAGCTGGTCCTGGGTAATGCCGGTGACGTAGCCGCCGAGGTTGGTGTCGTACTTCAGCGCCTGCCAGGGCAGCGGATAGTGATCGTCGCCGATGCCGAGCAGGCCGCCGAAGCTCAGCACCGCGTACGATACCTTGCCGCTGACCTTGTCGATCATGACGCGCTCGATGTAGCCGACCTTTTCGCCGTCGGCCCCGTAGACATTCGTGCCCTCGACCTTGTCGCTTCCGATCAGGCTGAAGGTCTCGCGATCTTCCATGTCCATGTTGACCTCCCGGATGTTGTCTTCTGGAGTCAACTGGAGGACGATGGCTCCGTTCCTGGCTGAAAGCCTCGGTGGCCTTGTTTTGGATGATCGGAGTTCGAGGATGGAGCTGACCGATCTGGAGCGCGAATTTTTGGTAAGCGCTCCTTTCTACGCACCTATGCAGTTGAGCGCGGGGATGGGATGAGGTGTCCACCATGAACGAGGTGGACACCATCGATGATCACTCCAGAAGAACTTTTGAG
>NZ_JASAUS010000415.1:0-2247 GCF_029953005.1 Bradyrhizobium sp. Mp27
CGAACGCTCAGGTCAACCAAGCCGTTCCGATGACACTGCTGGGGCCCGGCGTCACGCGACGCCGCGGCCAGCCGCGCGCGTAGCCTGTGCGGTAAAATACGCGCTTACGATCAACATTGCTGAGTGCCGAGAACATGCTGACCACTACAAGAGACTTTCTGGCGCGAGCGGCATCTCCAAGGATCGCGCCGCCGTCCTGAAAAACATTGCCCGAACTTATGTGGGTTTGGCCGGCCAACTCGATAGACTGGCGTCCCTCGCGAAAAACGAGCAGAGGTAAGGCGGCCTCAGCTGGCGGCTTAGTTGCCGAAGCTTTCGGATCATTTCAGAAGCTCGGCGGCGACCTCTCGATAATCTGCCGAGCTCTCTTCCATGCGCGGCGGTGGATCCTTAAGGGGCGCGCCTGTGGCTTCTCATTCGGCACCTTCCATTCGCCGTCGCGTTGTACGTGATGGGCGACGCTGATTTTGTGAGATACCTGCGTCAAGCGCAGAATTGCCTGGATGAGGCTGAAAAGGCGACGCGAGAGGTCGACAAGGAGGCGTGGCTGAAGCTCGGGGAAGAATGGATGGAGATGGCGCGCAAGGCTCAAAGGCAGAGGCCCCGCGAGCAGTAGGCTCGGCGGGAGGCGACAAAGGAACCGAATGTCTTTGGGCCCGTTACGAGTCGTCGTTAGCTAGTCAAGGAGGCCGTTGTGCCGAAACGCCGTAGAGTGAAGCAAACCCGCTCTCTTGAAGAACGAATGGCCGATCAGGCCGCCGAACTCAAAGAAAGGGCTCGCCAGTTGCCCGTTGGGGTGGAACGTGAAGCCCTGCTTAAGCGGGCCAGGATTGCCGAGACGGGCTCACATCTGAGCGACTGGTTACGTTCGCCGGGCTTGCAGCGGCCCAACTAAGACTTTCAGTTTGACACTTTGACTGGCCTCTTTCCGACCTCAGTTGCCCGATTTGACAAGAGCCCGCCAGATGGGCGGCCAGCCGTGAGCCGACCTCCTAAACCATCGCCACCAAATTAGCTTTTCAAGCAATTTGTTAATGACGGCCTACGCGGAGCTGGCTAAAGTTAAGCCTGTAAACCCTGCGGTTGGGACCCGTACGCACGACGCCGGTCATAACTCACCGTCGTCGGTTCAAGCAAACCCAATCCCTCGAAGCGCGCCTTGCCCAAGAAGCCGAACGTCTAAGAGAGCAAGCCAAGAAGCTCCCGCACGGCCTTGAGCGCGAAACCCTCTTACGCAAAGCCCGCCAAGTAGAGACCGGCTCGCATATGAGCGAGTGGCTGAGATCGCCCGGGCTGCAGCCGCCAACCTAGGTTGCTCTCGACTTGAGCGAGAAGGAGCCTACGAAGAAGCCTGCTGCTCAAAGGAGCAGGAGCGGCTAAAGGAGCCGCGCAAGATGATCGGCGAGGACATTGAGGAGCTGCGCGAGCTCATCTATAAATTTCGCCAGAAGTTGCATTGAGGTCGCTTCAGTTGCGATCTTTTTGAGCCGGTACCTTCCTATTCGCAGCCGCGTGTGCGCTGACAGGGCGCCTACGGCTGTGGTATAATCAGCTCAAGGGAAAGGTACGCGCGGCGGGGCGTGCTATGCGGGACTATCAAGCGCAATTAGAAAAGCTGCGGACAGACGCGACCGAGTGCAAGCTCATCAGCGATCTTGCCACTGACAAAGCCAAGCGGGACCTGTTCGATAGGCTGGCCAACCATCTCACGGTTCTTGCCGATCAGGCCGAGGCGGCCATGCTCGAACGCAAGGTCCGTGACGGAACTTAAACTAGCCCAATCTGCATGGACGCTCGTTCCGGTTAAGCGCATGGTCCTGTCTCAAGATCGCAAGGATCAGCATGACCGAGCGGCTTATTCAAGCGGGCATCGTCACGTAGGCAGCGTGAACGCTGGCCTTATCATTTGGTTGATTTTGGAGTTTTGAGGCCGCTTATGATGGCTTTCAGACTGCCGACCGAATAATAATTCCGGAACAGTTGTTCACTTGATACTTAGGAACATCGACACGGCCGCGGTGATTCGATGCTCCAAATGATTTTAATATAATGGCAGGGCTTGGTAGTGCGCTGATTGCCACCATCGTCATCCTGTTCGAGTGGCGCGCCTTGGTCGGGTACTGGCGCCTCAAGAGGCGAGAGCTGGCCCCGCAAATTCGGACAGTAGCTTGAGTGGATTTTCTGCCTGACAGCGGCGAGGATTCTTGCTGCGAATCAGGAGCGAAGATGACGAAGAAGAGCCGCCGG
>NZ_JASAUS010000416.1:0-2219 GCF_029953005.1 Bradyrhizobium sp. Mp27
ACGCCCTCCCGACGCAACGACAAAACCGTAAAGCCCCGCGTTCAGCATAACCCGGCAGGAATCCACTTAAATCCAGCGGGGCGCTGTCCAAACAACCGGGGCCAGCTCTACTCGACTACTTCGTCTTGAGGACGGATGGCTCAAGGAAGTACCCACTTTTAGTTGGTTTCGTTGCCTGTGGAAACAGCCTAAGATTGTCTTGGATGCGGTTGAGGAGGACTTCCGATGCGCAGGCAGCCCGTTCCGCTTACTCCGGGTGATCTAGTCAATCGTCAATTCGGCACCGACGACAACCTGATAGGCACCCCTGGCGCACCGACCTTGTTCGGCGATGCTGGTGGCAACCTGTTCGACTTCTCGAAGGGGGGCAAAGACACCTTCGATGAAGTCGGACTTTCCAATTACACATTTTATGGCGACGTGGTTGGCAGCATTTTCGATTTTGCGCAGGGCGGCGATGACACGTTCAACGGACTCCCATTGGCGAGTGTCACTGCCTACGGGGACGCTGGCGCGGACATGTCGGACCACAGTAAGGGCGGCAACGACACCTTCTTGAGTGGAACCGGCAGACAGCAAATCAATACGTTCTTCGGCGATGCCGGCGGCGCCATGTCGGGTCACGCTCAGGGCGGCGACGACACTTTCATAACTCAGACGGTGCAGGGCGGGACCCACACCTTTTACGGCGATGCGGGCGACGACATGTCTGGCCACAGCAAGGGTGGCAATGACAGCTTCCAGGGCTCCAGGCAGGCAACAAACGTCTTTTTTGGTGATACCGGGAGCAACATGTCCGGTCACGCCCAGGGCGGCGATGACACATTCACAGCCAGAACGGACTCAGGCAACACATTCTACGGAGATGCCGGCGGTGACATGACCGGTTACAGCAAAGGTGGCAACGACACCTTCAACGGGGCCTTGTTCGCAACGCAGGTGCTCTACGGTGATGCCGGAGGCAACATTTCCGGCCATGCTGAGGGAGGCGACGACAATTTTACCGGCTCGGGTGGGCCGATAATGTCAAAGACCTTCTACGGTGATGCCGGCGGCGACATCTCCGGCTTTGCCAAGGGTGGCAACGATACCTTCACAAACGAAGGCGGCTCCACAGTGTCTTTTTACGGAGACGCCGGCGCCACAATGTCCGGCCATACGCGAGGCGGCGATGACCTTGCGACGTTGCAGGGGAGCAAGAACTTCGCCGTCGGCGATGCTGTTACGATGCTCGACGCTGCCAGCGGAGGTAATGACAGTCTAAGCGGCGGTGACAGTTCGCTGACTGATGTTGTAAATGAGCTCTATGGGGACGCCCAGGCCATGGGCGGGGCGACCCAAGGAGGCGATGATCTCGTTGTCGGCGGCCACGCCGTTAATAGCGGCCGGGTCGATAACTTCTTATGGGGCGATGCGGAGCAACTTTCGGATCGTGCCAAGGGCGGCAGCGATGTCCTCTACGCAGGAACCGCGGCGCCAGGTTGCACGGTCAACAATGTGATGTGGGGCGATGGCCAACTGCGCGGCAATGCTCTTGGCGGTAGCGACACATTCGTATTCAAGGACGATGGCGCAACGACGGTCGGAACTCAGAACGTTATCGGGGACTTCAGCCAATGCCAACATGACAAGATCGGCTTCATTGACGTGGCAGGCGTGGAGTCGTTTGGTGACCTTGTCATCACCCAAAGCGGAACTAGCACCATTATCATGGCGGGAGCTGATCAAGTTACGCTTGCAAACTTCACGGGCGTGATGACGGCGAATGACTTTTTGTTTGTCTGAGGGCGCCGTCTTGGTCATCATCGCTGCAAATTCGCGCGGGCGGCCGTGGGTCGTGACATCGTTCAAGCTGGCTCAAAAGCCAGTCCCTGACACCTTCATAGGTCGCAAGACGCAGGAGCCGTTTGCTCGAAACGGTACGCATCGATCGCTGGCTCGCCTCCAGCAAGTTGCAGCCAGGGAAAGTGTAAGGCCGCCGCCAGGCACCAGTCATCCGTTGCTCTTCACCCTCAGTGATCGCGCGCTCGACCTCGGCGGCGAGCACGCTCAGGTGACCAGCCAGCCGGGTGAATAATATGCGCTTCTTTAAATCGGTCGCCAGATCTCGGATAGAGCTGGCCCCGCAAATTCGGACAGTAGCTTGAGTGGATTTTCTGCCTGACAGCGGCGAGGATTCTTGCTGCGAATCAGGAGCGAAGATGACGAAGAAGAGCCGC
>NZ_JASAUS010000417.1:0-2218 GCF_029953005.1 Bradyrhizobium sp. Mp27
CTGACCCTGCGGCTCTTGCCGAGATGGTGCTGGCTTTCGAAGGCGAGAACGATGATCTGCGCGCAGAGATCGCCACGTTGAAGAGCCTGATCTTCGGCGCACGATCGGAGCGCGCGGCGATCGTCTGCGCCGAACAGATCGCGTTTGATCTGGAACGGACCGCCGGCTCACAGCTCCCGGCCAATGACGACAAACCGGACGCGCCGCGGCCGGAGCGGCGCAAAGCGAAGCGCAACATCGGCGCGCTGCCGGCGCATCTGCCTCGGGTCGAGCGGGTGATCGAGCCGGCGTCCACGCTGTGCCCGTGCTGCACGGGTCAGATGCATCGGATCGGCGAGGAGAGCAGCGAAGCGCTCGATCGGGTTCCCGCGTGGCTGCGTGTGCTCCGCACGATCCGTCCAAAATACGCCTGCCGCTCCTGTGAGGGCCCGATTGTCCAGGCCCCGGCACCGGCGCGGCTCGTCGAGGGCGGCATGGCAACGACGGCGCTGATCGCGCATATCGCCGCGGCCAAATATGCCTGGCAATCGACGCTCTATCGCCAGACGCAGATCCTGGCGGGTCAGGGTGTCGTCGTCGACCGTCAGACGCTGGCGCGCTGGATGGGGAGCGCGGCGTGGCTGGTCAGGGGCCTCTACGATCTGCAACTGAAGACTATGCACGGCTTCGAGCGGCTGTTCTGCGACGAGACGCCGATGCCAGTGCTCGATCCGGGACGCGGCCGCACGAGGATCTGCCAGTTCTGGGCGCACGCGACGGACGATCGGGCGTGGAAGGGGCCGGCGCCGCCGGCGGTCGCCTACGTGTTCGCAGGTGGTCGCGGCAAAAAGGAGATCGTGGCGCAGTTAGCCGGCTTCGAAGGCGTGCTGCAAGTCGACGGCTATGCCGCCTACGCCTCGCTGGCGGGCGATGCGATGATGTCGGGCCAGATCCAGCTGGCGTATTGTCTCGTTCACGCGCGCCGCAACTTCGTGAGGGTGCACAAGACGACGAACTCACCCTTCGCCGCGGAGGTCATCGAGCGCATTGCGGCCGTCTACGCGATCGAGGAGAGGATCCGCGGTCTCGATGCTGGGGAACGCCGCGCGACGCGACAGGCCGAGACGAAGCCGCTGATGGAGGCGTTGAGGGCCCGTCTGATCGCGGTGAAGGACGGGATCTCCCGCCGCTCGACGCTCATCAAGGCGATCGACTACATGCTCGAACGCTGGCAGGGCCTGACGACGTTCCTGGATGACGGGCGGCTCGAGCCGGACACCAACACGGTCGAACGATCGATCAGGCCAATTGCGATCGGAAAAAAGAACTCGTTGTTCAGTGGTGACGAAGGCGGGGGCGAGACCTGGGCGATACTCGCTTCGCTTCTTAACACAGCGAAATTGAATGGCCTCGACCCCGAGGCGTATCTCGTCGACGTTCTCGATCGCATGGTGAGCGGCGCCACGAAGACCAACCAGCTTCACGAACTTCTGGCCTGGAACTGGAAGGCCGCACGCGAAGCCGAAAAGCGGGCCGTGGCATGACGAAGCCGAAGCAAGGGCGGGGAACGCGAAAAGCACGCAAGACGACGATGGCGGACTATGCCATGTCGTTCGAACGGCTCGGGCAATGGATCAGCAAGCGCGCCAGGTCGCCGACGCTTCGGCATCCGCGGGCGACGTCGCTCTCCATGCTCGATGGCGCGGTGGCCGCGGTCGTCGCCGGGCCGGTCTCGATGGCGTCCGAGGAATGGGTGTGCCCGCTCCTCGGCGTAGATCCCGACGCCTTCAATCACGACACCGAGGAGTTCTCGGCAATCGCCGCCACGCTGATGCGCCACAACGCTATCAGCGAGACGCTGTCGACGAGACCGGAGAGCTTCGAGCCGCTGTTCGTGCGATCACCGGACGGCGAAGTCGACCCGCAGCCCTGGTGCATGGGCTTCTACGCCGTCATGAAGCTTCGGCTTCTCGTCTGGTCGCGGCTTCTCCCCCCGAATGGAACCGAACACCTTATGCTGCGGCCGATCTTGGTCCATTGCATCGACGACGCCGGTCGACCCTTGCTACCCCCGGCCCGGCGCACGCTGGGAACGCAGCCCATCATCCAAAACGCCTGGCGCAACATTCCAGCAACCGTCGAGGCCCTCCGGCAGTTCTGGATGCCTATACGCTTCAAGCGCGGTGCGTAGGCCGTCCGCACCAAGTCCGTGGCTCCGTGGGCCTCTCGTACCGTTTAC
>NZ_JASAUS010000418.1:0-2199 GCF_029953005.1 Bradyrhizobium sp. Mp27
GTCGTCAGGCGGCGAAAAGCCGAAGGCAATCCTGTGCGCCTCGTCAGACAAGATGTGCGGCCGCATCAATCGGGCCCAAAAGCCGCACTCTCACGAATAGGACGGGCTAGTTGGAAGATGGTTGTCGAGCTTATTCGGCAATTGCGCGGGTGGCACGCCCGCTCCAACCTAGGGAATAACTTCAATGCTCTCTAAAACTCCCAGCCCGAGCGGTCCGCCGGCGGCCAATCGGCCGACCGCGGCGCCGATCTTGCTGACCCCGAAACAGGCGGCGCGGCACCTGAACCTCAGCGTGTCCTGGCTGGCCAAGCGCCGGCTCGCCGGCGATGGGCCTCCCTACGTCAAGTTGGGCGGCGCGGTCCGCTACGCGGAAGCCTCCCTCCAGCAGTGGATGAAGGGCCAGCAGCGCACCTCGACCAGCGGATGATCCAGGGAGTGAATGACAGCAAATACAAAGAGCGCGTGAGGGCGGCAATCCTCGCGCCTTTTTCGCTTGGGTCGTAATAATCGTCCATCTCCGTACATCAATATACATCAACGAAACACAGTATAGTTTAATGTTAGGATCAATTGTAGAAGTACATATAGCCTTTATACTGTTGACGCCTTCCTAATTTACTCTAGTATACATTGATGGGGAATCCCCTCCATCGGCATCGCGAAGGAAATGATCCCAATGACGGTGGCGCCCCTCGAACCCACCTTTTCCGAAGCGATGACCGCGATCGAGGACGCCGCCGACTTGTCCGCAAGCGTCAAGCGTCACTGGGTCTGCTCGCTGCGGCAGATCGCCAAATGGCTGGACCGCCCGGTTGAGGTGTCCCCGGCGCGGTGGACGGCGATCCGCTTGCCGGTCGGTCAGCTGCACCACGCTCGCCTCGGCGTCACGGCCAAGACCGTTGCCAACCACAAATCCAATGTGGCGGCCGCGCTGCGCTGGTTCGGCAAGGAGTACAAGGTGCCCTCACGCGGGGTGGCCTTGTCGGCCGAGTGGGCAACGTTGCGCGATGGCATCGGGGATCGCGGGCGGCGCGCCCGGCTCTATGGCCTGATGCGCTATTGCTCGGGCCGCAGCCTGATGCCGGCCTCGGTCGATGACGCCGTCGTGGCCGATTATCTGCGGTACCGCGCCGAGACGACGTCGCTCGCCACCAGCAGCATGGCCCACCGCTCGATTGCGCGGGCCTGGAATGTGTCTGCTGGCGAGAACCGGGCTTGGCTGGCGCAGCGGCTGACGGAAACGCCGGTCAAGGCCCAGGAGGGTCCAACTTGGGAAGACTTTCCCGAGGGCCTGCGCCGCGATGTCGATCGCTATCTCGCAGGGCTCGGCAAAGTCCGGAAGGGGCCGAACGGCAAGCGCAGCCGGCCCTGCAGCCCGAAAACGATCAAGACCCGTCGCGCCGAGCTGGTGGCGGTGGCGCGGATGGCGGTCAAGATCGGGACCCCCATCGAAAACCTGAAGTCGCTGGCTGCTCTGGTCCACCCCGACGTGGCCGAGCCGGTGCTCGACGCCTACTGGGAGAACAATGGAGCGGAGCCGAAGGTCTACACCATCGATCTCGCCTGGAAGCTGTTCAGCCTGGCGCGGCAGATCGGCTTGGACGAAGCCGCCATCGAGCGTCTCGACGACATAAGGGCTTCGTTGGAGGAGCATCGCCACGGAGGATTGACCGGCAAGAACCTCAAGTTGATCCGGCAAGTCCTGACGGAAGGCATCTGGAGTGAGGTGGTCTCGTTGCCGAACGTCCTGATGCGGCAAGCGCGCGCCGATCAAGCCCACGCTCCGGTTAAGGCGGCGGTGACTGCGCAGATCGCGGTCGCCATCGCGATCCTATCCATTGCGCCGGTCCGGCTGACCAACCTCGTCTCCATCAAGTTGGAAGAAAACCTGATCAAGCCCGGTGGTCCCTTGTCGCCGTTCTGGCTGGTATTCCCGCATTACGACGTCAAGAACCGGGTCGATCTCCAGTTTGACTTTGGCGAGAACCTCACCACCCTCATTAATGAATACATCCACGAGTTCCGGCCGGTGCTGTTGCGCCGCTCGAACGCTGCCTGGTTGTTCCCCGGTATCGCTGGTGAGCCGAAGACCCCGTGGGTCGGTCAAAATCCCCCGGGTATGGTCACTTGAAACTCCCCCACCTGATGATCGCCGTCAGCGCCGCTGAACAGCAGTAGCCGGTCAGGCAGGACGTTTAT
>NZ_JASAUS010000419.1:0-2191 GCF_029953005.1 Bradyrhizobium sp. Mp27
TTTAAGAGGCCGCGCGCTTCTTCAACACCCCATAAGGTTGGTCGGGCTGCCAGACGCAGGTCGGCGATGTCCGACCACATCGCGCGCTTGATTTTCTGCAGCAGCACCGGCAAAGAAGTGCCCGGGTGTCATTCCATAATTCACCCGTGTCCGGACTTCGATTTCCCGTTCGTCCGCAATTGCTCCGTCGATCGCCTCAACGGCTGCACCGATGTCACCTAGTCAGCTTTCAAACCTTGCTGAGGCTGCTGGATCGACAATGCTTGGACCGAGCTCCGGCGCGATTCAGTGAGCTTCTCGATCAGTTCAGACTGCGGTCTCGGTTTTGCCGCGAGACGGTGGGGTTCAAATCGGGCCGTGGAGCCTCCACATCATCGCCACAGTCCGAAGACACCCGCCTGGTGCAATTGATGTAGCGAGAGAATGAATCGTTTGGCCCTGATCGATTCATAGAAAGCATTGGACCTCGCTTCCACAGGAAGCGAGAATCCATGCATGCCGAACCTTAAGCTAGGGCCGCTTCACCTTCGCCGCATCGACACCACCCGCAACATGCGGCGGTTTTACTTGCTTTCGATCCAACCGACCTTGTTCGGCGGGGTCTCGCTGATCCGCGACTGGGGCCGGATCGGCACGACCGGCCAGACGATGGTGCAGACTTTCGATGCCAGCGCTGAAGCGGGCGAAGCATTCGGACGGCTGGAGCGCGCCAAGCGCAGGCGCGGATACACCTCTGCTGAGGAGAGAGTCTGAGGTTTCGTCAATTTCCCGGGGATTACGGATCCACTTACGATGCCTGGAACGTGAAGTGACAGAAACCGTTGAGCCTGACGGGACGATTTGAAACGCTTCATGATCCGCCGCGTTGCCGCGTCGGCTGATGAGAATTCTCAGCCCGATTGTTGAGAGCTCTGTGCTGGCGATGTTCGACGAGAAAGCCCATCTTCGCCCTCGCAGCGCCGTGCGAACGCTTGTCCGTGATCATCACGCGCGGCGGCGTGCCGGCGGATTTCAAGAGCTTCTTCATGAGCCGCTGGGAAACCGGAAATACAACCAAACGGCATAGCTGATCACTTCCGGTGGGAAGCGATGGCGGCGATAAAGAGGGTCCCGGGCGGTCGGCATGCCGGTCGTCTACCCCTCGGCCGCTCCAATTCGTTAACTTGACGGTACCCGCTGCTCGTCGACAGCGATGGCACGATCATCGCGGGCGAAGGCCGATACCTGGCCGCGCGAAAGCTCGGTCTCCTCGAGGCGCCGGTCATCGAGCTGACCGGTCTTTCCGAAGCGCAGTGTCGCGCGCTCGCCCTTGCCGACAACCGCATCGCGCTGCCGGTGGTCCGGCGGCTCGTCGGATACGGGCGCTTCGACGGGGGCGAGACGGCCCGCGTGATGGCACGTCTCTACGCCGCGGCGCGCCTGCTGGTGAACTTCTTCCAGCCGTCATTCAAGCTCAAAGCGAAGCGCCGCGAGGTCCGCCCACGGCGACATCAACCCCTGAGTCGCGCTTGCAGTGCCTGCCGATTGGCAACGACGTTGCTGAGGTTCAGCTGGTCTGGCTCCCGTCCTTGCGCCAATTGCCTAACCAGCTCCCGCGTGCCGTCCACGACAAAGACGCCGCAATCATAAGTGTTCTGCTGCTGGGCCATGCCGGCGGGCTGCAGGGCGATGTTCAGCCTTTCTGCGAGTTGTCTTGCATGCGTCTCGTTGTATCTCCCGTAGGAATCGTAGTGATAGGCGACAGGCCATTGCCGGTTGCTGCGATCAACGAACAGCAGCGACCAATGCCTGCCGCGGTCCGTAGCACTGGCATCGTTCACTGGCAGCAACAGGAAGTCGGCTGTATCGTTATCACGCCGATCATGGACGATGCGATGGAATACGCGTAGCACGTCGCTCTCCGCGCCCAGGCGCAGCCGCAGCGCTTCGAGGGGATCTACGAACCGCGTCCGGGCGGCGAGATCCGAATCGCTCCTCTGCAAATCCAGCTCCTGAAGCTGGTAATCCCTGAGGATATGCTCGTCGCCCAGCCATTCCGTGTCCTCGAGCACCAGCCCGCGGTTGTGGGACAAGGCTATCGGATTCAACGCCCCGATCTGAGCATCGGAGGAGGTGATCGGAAACCGCCGCACGATATCGTCGCGCAATGGGGACGGTGCGGGCGCGGTCAGATCAACCAATGGAAGACCGT
>NZ_JASAUS010000420.1:0-2180 GCF_029953005.1 Bradyrhizobium sp. Mp27
CGCCCTCCCGACGCAACGACAAAACCGTAAAGCCCCGCGTTCAGCATAACCCGGCAGGAATCCACTTAAATCCAGCGGGGCGCTGTCCAAACAACCGGGGCCAGCTCTAGCGGCGAAGGACTTGTTTGATCCCAGAGCCTTCCTTGCCAAGGTCGGGGCCGGAAAATCGATTGCGAAATTTGGCAAAGGTCGGAACGTGTTCGCGCAGGGAGATGTCGCGGACGCGGTATTCTACATTCAAGAGGGAAAGATCAAGCTCACGGTCGTTTCGGACCAAGGTAAGGAAGCCGTCGTCGGGATTTTAGAGCCGGGACAATTCTTTGGCGAGGGCTGCCTCAATGGTCATCCATTGCGTATTGCCACGACTACGGCAATGGAGTCCTGTGTCATCACGAGAATATCGAAGACGGCGATGATTGCAGCGCTCGAAGGCAAGCCGAAGTTCTCTCAATTGTTCATGGCGTATTTGCTCGCGCGCAATAGCCGGATTGAAGAAGACCTGATCGACCAACTCTTCAATTCGAGCGAGAAACGCTTGGCGCGCCTGTTGCTTCTGCTGGCAAATTTCGGCAAGGAAGCCAGCTCGCAGCCCATTGGCGTCAATATCAGCCAGGAAACGCTGGCCGAAATGATCGGTGCGACCCGATCACGGGTTAGCTTCTTCATGAACAAGTTCCGCAAGCTCGGCTTCATCAGCTACAATGGAAAGATCGAGGTTCATAGCTCGCTTCTGAACGCGGTTCTGCACGACAAGCCCGAGATAGACCGGAAGGACTGACCACCGCGCAGCCAAACCGAGCGCATGGCCGATGGCCGAGCCAAACGTTCTTTCTCGCCGCAATCTCGGGGTGCAGATCTCAAGTCTGCCTATGAAATGCCGGCGGCAAGACCTCTCGCACGAGCTCACTTAGATCTAGAGCCTCGCCGCTTTCCGTAATGTCCGAGAATAGAACCTCGATAAAAGGATGTTGCCGGTTGAAGGCGGCTCCCCGCTGGTATTTCGCGCTCACAATCCGTTGGATCGCCACAAGATTCAGCTTGCCAAGCGCATTGTATTGATCGCGGAACAGACTCTGCCGCCCGCCATGGTGCTCGGCAGATTCGGCCCAGACGTCCATAACTTTGCGGCCCACGAACGCCTCGACGCGTTCAGTTCCATCCCGGGCAACAAGCCGTAGCCCATCCATGCTATGGGGGCTGTCATCGACGCTAAATTGTGTAAGCGACATCATGAGTCCTCCTGTTTTCCGCGTTTACTCACATCGGCAGTTCGTCGCGGACCGAGCCTCCCTCGTTCTCCCATCGTGACAGAGCGGTTGCGCTCGATCTCGCATCGCCAGGCGTATCCTTTGTCAAAGTCAGCTTGTCGCGACCGATTTCATTGTTGCGCCTGTGCTCCGTCAAAAAGACGAAGCCGGCCCGCCAGGTGTTGAATTTACGGCCTTCTTCAGCGCTGGCCGAATCCTTAACGAGTTCGCTGGACGCGGTCGCTCTTGCGCGATGCTGCTGAGATTTGAACATATGCAGAGCCCTTTCGTTGGAAGTCTCCGCGCACTCCGGCCGATCTCGACGGGTGACCAAGCTGGACCTGAATGTGGGGATCGAAGCGATGAATAGCGAGCCCTCGGCATAAATAAGATTGCCAAAGGAGCGCGCGGATCGCTTTTCCGTGCGTCCAATCGTGCCGCCCGGCAAAAGAGCCGCTGCAGCGGATTGTAGTCAGAAACAATTCACTACAATCTTCGACCGCATCATAGTTGCCAACGATGGCGTCGGCACCAATTTGCGGCGAAGAAGCAAGCGCCCGACAGCGTCCGGCCAGAACGAGCAGTCCCTCAGGCACGGCTTCATCAATAATGCTGACAGACGGAAAGACCGTAATCGCGGCTCGGTGCTGGTTCGCACGCCGAGCTTCTGTTCGATCGACCCAATGGGATTCGCTGGGAGATGGTAAGACAAGCTGTCCGTCTTAGCTTCGGACGCGAGGAGGCGGCCGCTCTTCCGCTCGTTGAGCGAGAGAGCAAGAGACGATGGGACGGTGCTCGCCTGCTGATCGAACTGGAGCCGGTATCTAGTACCCGGAATCAGAGCTGAGTGATACGGCGGCCTTTGAAACGGCGTTGACGGACCTTTTTCTTGGTCCAGACGAAGGGCTCGGCTCTGTCGTTGTATGCGTTGAC
>NZ_JASAUS010000421.1:0-2175 GCF_029953005.1 Bradyrhizobium sp. Mp27
ATAAACGTCCTGCCTGACCGGCTACTGCTGTTCAGCGGCGCTGACGGCGATCATCAGGTGGGGGAGTTTCAAGTGACCATACCCGGGGGATTTTGACCGACCCACGGGGGGATATAATTGCTGTATTCGCATTTGTCGTTTGGTTCTGGCTGCTCATTGTCATCTATGGCGACCTGTTCAGGCGCCACGACATTTCCGGATGGGGTAAGGCACTGTGGGTGCTTGCACTTGTTCTGACCTCCTACCTCGGCATCTTTGCTTACCTCATCACCCAAGGCAGGGGGATGGCGGAACGCAGCGCTGAGCAGGCTCAGCGGGCGCGCGAGGAATTACGGCACATCGTCGGCTTTAGTGTCGCCGACGAGCTTTCCAAGCTCGATCAGCTCAAAAAATCGGGATCCATAACCGACACCGAGTACGGGCGCCTTCGCACCAAGCTGGTCTCCTAACCATCGGTGAGGGAAGCGGGGAGGCCCATGATGTTCGCAAAGCCTTTTGGCACCGTTGGATCTCTTATTGCTGGCTTTGCAATTGCGTGGACTGAAAGCGCGCATGCGGAAATATTCATAACAACCGCCACCATATCGCAGGGCGAGTTGGTCATCGTCGGAAGAGTAAGACGGCCCCGCGAGCCCAGCGTGGAAATCAAGATCAGTCCGAGCAAAACCGTGAAAGTCGAGAGCACTTCGACCGGAGGATTTCGGTGGATTGGACCGGAGTTTCCATCGACTTGCATCGTAAAGATCACGTCCGGACCAGATACGAGAGACGTGGTGATACAGAATTGCGGCCTCCCCGGGCCAGCGGGTCCTCCAGGGCCGGCCGGACCTGCAGGCCCGATCGGACCGCCCGGGCCCAAAGGGAATTAGAAGGCAGACTTCGTCTTGCGGGTTTGCAGGTTGCCCACCGGATCGCTCTCGCATCAACAATCGAGGTGTCGGTTCGAAGTTTTGACGGAGCGCTACAGAACGGCGATCGCGATGGCGACGAGGTTTGGCTCCTGGAGCGGGCCGAAATCATCGTTGCCTTCCGCCTTGAAGCGGGCGCAGCCATGAATGGCATCGTCAGGAGCACCGCGCCCGCTGAACCAAGGTTCGCGCTCAGCCACGATGCGTGGCGTTCCTGGAATAAGCCGGAGAAATTGGCGTCAGCGGATGCCGAAGAACAAGGGCAAACACCAGGATGGTGCCCAGGGGCGGAATCGAACCACCGACACTGCGATTTTCAGGCTCAGGTTACGTCTTTCATATCAGGACCTTAAAACCTGAAGACGTGTCTAACAGTTGGCGGGACATCAATGACATACGCCGAATCTGTCTAACTTGCGCTCGTTTAGCGTTGCAGCTGAGCCTGCAGCCTTTGGCGCGGCCGTCGGCTCATGCAACAACTCTGCTGCAAAAACTGGCGCGCCCCCGTCGCGCGATGAGCGAGCTTCAAGCACCGTATCGCCATCAATCTTGCGGCGGATGTCGCGGATAATCCGACCAAGCCGTGTCCGCAGGAACTTGAGCAGACGGTGGCAGAAGCTCAATTCGCCGCAGAAGTATTGGTAGTAGGGGTTCTCGATCCAGCGCGCGCACAGCACCTCATCTGACAAGTTGTGCATGTGCTTCAGAATGAACAGGCCGGCCACGAGCCGCGTCGGCAAGCCAGGTTGCCCCAACCCTGTTTGGCAGACCGAACTAAAGCGCTCATCCAGAAACTTCCAGTCGATCAGCGCCGCCAACCGCACCAGCGGGTGGCCCAAGTCGATGATCTGATCGAGCGCCGGAAGCAGCAGATCTTTCTGGCGATCGTCCCGCGGTTTGCTCATCGCCTTCCCCAATGCCGATGACCCGACACCAGGGAATCACGAATCGCCCAAAAGCAAAATCCCAAAACGCAGGAAAACGAGGTCCAACACCCCACTTTCCTGCAAAATCGAATACTACATCAAGACCAATTCTGCTTACTTCTCAGACCGATCCGTATTCTTCACGGACGACTATCTTTGAAGCCCCGAAGCTTGAAAAGCCGAAATAGAGATTGGCCTACTTTGAAACTGCGAGTGGCCCCATGGGCCGGTCCTAGTACCCACTTTTCTTGGAACGTGAGTCGTGATTCAAGGTCGGGATGATACCCGAAGCAAGAGAAGTCCACCTTTCGAGGAAAGATCGCAAGGTGCTTGAGGCGTGC
>NZ_JASAUS010000422.1:0-2169 GCF_029953005.1 Bradyrhizobium sp. Mp27
TCTCCGTCGTTGCCGCCTCCATACCCCCCGCCAACGATTTGCAAACACGTTGATCAACAGACTGCAATCCCCACGCCAAACCTTTGCGAATGGGACGCGAACGTCGCTTACGATTTTAGCAACAAAGGTGTCGGAATAACGGATGGTCTCGGCGCGGTTTGGCTGGCGACGGACATCGATCGTTTCGGTCGCTCCGCCCTGCCAACGAATTTGCAAATGCAACAGCTTGGGTTCCGTACCCTTGACGACGCTGACATCACGGATCAACAAACGCAGCATTCGCTTGCGGTCGCAAGCTGAAGTGGTTGTTGCCTTCCAAAGTCGAGGAAAGTCTTTGCCGAGCTGTAGAACTTGCTGCTTTTGTTCAGGTGTGAGGCTGCGCATTGCTTGACGCTCAAAGTCGGCGACCTCGGCCTTGAGTTCGATCATCCGCTGCATAGCGTCGTTCCAGCGCTTTTCGAGCGTGCTGGCAACCAGGCGATTGCTGGGGTCGGCCTCCTCATAGCGGCGTTCTGCCAAGTCAGCATCGTAGCGTGCCCGCTCGATCCTTCGGTGCCATTGCGCAGAAATCGCGTTGTCGCGCGCTTCCAAATTGGTCAGCGCTTCGAGTGCAAGTTTGATTGTCAGTGGCGTAACGGCGGTCAACAAACGCGCAGCGATGGCGTCATCCAGCGGCTTTGCTGGCAAAGACATGCAGTGGCGAAGCGGCGATGCGTCCCGACTTCTCGAGTTGCAGTCATAGCTCGGGTAAAGATCGCCGTTACCGGTATAGCGTGTACTCAGACGCCGCCCGCAAATGCCACAAAGCAACACGCCCTGCAGCAAGCAGCGACCCTCGCGAGCAGGCCCAGCGAGAACCTCGCTGTTGGTCCGGTTCGCTACGAGGCGACTGCGATTGGCGAGGAACTGATCCCAGGTGATGTAACTCGGATGGTGGTTCGGAATAACAACACGCCACTGATCTTGTGGCATCTGGCGCGATTGAGTACAGATTTCGCCAGTGGGGCCGATCTTCTTGCAAGATTGATACCGACCAAACACGTAAGTGCCGGCGTAAGATGGATTGGCAAGAACGCCGATCACCCGTGAATGGGTCAACCGACCCCAGATGAGTTTGCCATCCCACACACCGCCGTACGATCGACGCGGAAAGAGAAGACCGATCTGGTCCCTCAAGGCGATGACGCAAGGCATCGGCACGGCGGGCGGCGCGCTCGCCTCCGCCACACGCGACCAGGCGATCGGCGCGCCGGGCTCCTTCGGCACCTCAACGCTTGGCCTCGCCAACGCCAAGCTCGATCAGCGGGTCGCCCAGAAGAAATCGGCGAACAGGCCGTGAGCGACAGGACCCGCCAGATGAAGAATAGAGAGCCTTTCCCGAATGCCTGCGCATAATCCGCCCGACAATCCCTATCTCGCCGCGCGTCAGGAATGGAACGAGCGCTACGGCTCCTATGTGAAGGCCGCTGCGACGTGGCGCACCATCGGCATCGTCGCCATGGTCATGGCGGTGATCGGCTTCGCCTATGCGCTGTTCCAGAGCACGCAGGTCAAGCTCGTTCCCTACATCGTCGAGGTCGACAAGCTTGGCACTGCCGCGAGCGCCGGCTATCCGCAGCAGATCGAGTATGCGGATCCGCGAGTGGTGCGCGCGACGCTCGGAAGCTTCGTTGCGAACTTCCGATCGGTCACGCCAGATGCGGTCGTGCAGAAGCAGTACATCGACCGCACCTACGCGCTGCTGCGGACCTCCGATCCCGCTACGCAAAAGATCAATGACTGGTTTCGGAGCAATTCGCCGTTCGAGAGGGCCAAGACGACGACCGTCGCGGTCGAGGTCAACAACATCGTCGCCCTGTCCAACCAGTCCTATCAGATCGACTGGACCGAATTTGAGCGGGACAGGAAGGGCAAGCAAACCGGCGAGCACCGGTTTCGCGGTATCGCCACCGTCACGCTGACTCCGCCCCAGGACGAGCAGACCATCCGGCTCAATCCGATCGGCCTGTACCTGCGTGATTTCGACTGGACGGCGCAACTATGAAAGGGGCGGGGACGCCAATGCACCCAAACACGATCAGACTTCATCCTTGCCTCGTTCTCGCGGTATCCGCCTGCGGCTTGCTGCTTGCCGATGTCAGCGCGCACGCGCAGCCGATGACCGCCAAG
>NZ_JASAUS010000423.1:0-2164 GCF_029953005.1 Bradyrhizobium sp. Mp27
CTCGTTCTACTGATCCCATGCTGGGAGAGCCATACGGCTGATCCCGAAGAGAAGCACGGCCCCGCGAGCGGTACCGAACCCAAGGAGGCACCCAATCAAGCCCTTGACTAAATCCGGCCGAATAGAGAAGAGCCCCGTAGTTTGGATAGCAGAGGTGATGGAAACTGAAACTCTGAAGCCTATCGACAAAGTCTCCCCAGGGGAGGCTACGAGTCATCGGGCCGTAATAAAAGTGAACGCGTTGTGGCCTCGAAAGTGAGTATCCCCGAGGGCCGAGCCTTCAACCGGAGGGCGAAGGCAGCATGAGCAACTGAAGACTGACCGATACGGATGTTCACCTCGGCGGGGTGGAAGCGACAGCACGGTGACAAGGACATGCTGAGCAACTGGAGAAGCCCTCCTCGTCCCGACGCGAAATCGTCGGAGCAAGGTAGGCCGTATAACCGGCGAAACCGGGAAGTCGGCCGAAGACGAGAGGGTGGCGGCCGGGTCCGGAGTAGCAATGAAGCGGAGTAATATCCGTGGAGCCAAGGGACCCTGCCATTTGCAATGTCTCCAACATAGGGAAGGCAAGGACGAGATGACAAAGGCGTCCATTGATTTGCAGGACCTGAGGCGGAGAATATACGTCAAGGCAAAGGCTGAACCGTCCTGGCGGTTCTGGGGACTATACGTCCACGTCTGCAAGATGGAGACCCTGCGCGCTGCGTATGAGATGGCCAAAGAGAACGATGGAGCACCGGGAATAGACGGTGTCACCTTCGAGGCCATTGAGACGCAAGGCGTGGAAGCTCTGCTTGAGCAGTTACGGGACGAACTGATCGGGCGCACCTACCAGCCACTTCCCGCGCGGAGGCAGGAGATACCGAAGGACGGGGGCAAAGTCCGTGTCCTCTCGATTCCGGCGATCCGCGACAGAGTGGTGCAAGGGGCGCTCAAGCTCATCCTCGAGCCTGTGTTCGAGGCTGACTTTCAACCGGGGTCGTATGGATATCGGCCCAAACGGACAGCACATGGCGCCATCAAGCGTGTGGCTGAAGCGATAGTCCAACGGAAGACGCGGATTCTCGACATTGACCTACGGGCCTACTTTGACAATGTCCGGCATGACCGGCTGTTGGAGAAAGTGGCGCGGCGGGTTGATGACGCGCATATACTGCATCTCCTAAAGATGATGCTGAAAGCCTCAGGCAAGAAGGGCGTTCCGCAGGGCGGTGTGATCTCGCCCTTGCTCAGTAATCTCTACCTCAATGAGGTGGACAGGATGCTGGAGCGAGCGCGGGAAGTCACCCGCAACGGCAAGTACACCTACGTCGAATACGCGCGATTCGCTGACGACCTGGTGGTCTTGATCGACGCCTACAAGCGTCATGACTGGCTGATTGGAGCCGTGACCAAACGACTCCGGGAGGAGTTCGCCAAGCTGCAGGTGGAAATCAATGATGAAAAGAGCCGCACAGTGGACCTTGAGCGCGGTGAGTGCTTTGGGTTCCTGGGCTTTGAGTTCCGCTACTTCCGCGGACTAAGCGGAGCGATGCGGCCGCATTACACGCCCAAGCTCAAAAAGCGGACGGCACTGGTGCGGGCGCTCAAAGAGGTGTTCCGCCGACACCGGTCGCAACCGGTTGAACGAGTGATAAACTTGATCAATCCGATGCTCCGGGGGTGGGTGAACTACTTCGCGGTGGGGCATTCCAGCGAGTGCTTCAGCTTCATCAAAGACTGGGTGGAGAAGAAGGTCAGGCGCCATCTGGCGCATGCTCAGAAACGAAAGGGCTTCGGCTGGGAACGATGGAATAGGCGGTGGCTGTACGACACTATCGGGCTGTTCAACGCCTACAGAGTGCGACGCGACGGGCCGAAAGTCGCCCCAGCAGGATAGGTCCCATAAGCGTTGGCGTGAAGCAAATGGGAGCGCGCAGTGCGGGAAATCCGCATGCTGCGTGCGACGTGGAGGGGACTGGAAACGTGGCACGGTCGAGAGGCCTGTCGGCGCGCCAGTCTTCGACCCTACCTGTGAGGGGCGGGGATGGCAACATCCCCGCCTACTCGGCATGCGGCCAGCCGCAGCGGCACGCCGCCTTTGCGCTTGGGCCGTGCGAGCCGATGATAGCCCTGGTATCCGTCGACCTGAAGGATGCCGTCGAAGCCCTCGAGGATGCGC
>NZ_JASAUS010000424.1:0-2141 GCF_029953005.1 Bradyrhizobium sp. Mp27
CGCGCCACCGCGCGTTCCTTCACCAAGCCCATCGAGCACCCCGCACTTCCGAATCAGGTGCTCAACAACGAATCACAACAGATTCTACTGATTCAAGATTTCGGCCGCGGCCCCCCGCTCAAATCCGACGTCAAATGTGGGTAATTGAAAGGTTCGCGAGACGCTTACATCTTGTCCTTCAGCGACAGGTGTGCGACCCGGGCATCCCTCGCGCAGGGCACGCGCCGCAAGAAACCCTTTTGTCCAAGGATTGTCGATCGTGTCGTGACAAATGGCGGATCGAGCTTCATCAATTTCGCGACGACGTTACCCCTCGTCGTCCAGATCCGAGACGGCCATCAACACCAGCAGTTGTGGCACGGTAATGCCAAGCGGGTTGGCCGAATGTGGCGAATATCCTCGAGACACACATTTGATGGACCTGATCTCCCACATGAGCTGCCGGACCTCGTGCCCGCTCTCGGCAGAGCCAATTCTGGTTTGTGTTGTCGGCGAGGCGATTCTGGCGCCATCAATGTTAGAAGCTCCATCCTCAAACTTGCTATGTTTGAGTAGGAATCAAGCGCAAATGCTGTTCGGCTCTTCGCTCCGCGCAGCAATACCGTGGTCGGCAAGTCGTCTCGATATGAACTGCAGAGGAGAATCGGAAAGCCTGTGCGACGTTGTTACCCTATCAGCTCTTTTGTTGGAATCGCGGACTGAGACGAGGCATAGGCGCCTGAAATGAGCTTGTAACAACAACATGCCCTTTTCTCGAGGCACTTGGGTTCATCAATCTGCAAGACACCGCGCATCTTGCGGATCAGCCCTCGTTCTTCGAATCGGCTTAGAGTCTGCGTTACCCCAGCGCGACGAAGTCCCAAGACAGACGAAAGGTAGTCTTGGGTAACTGGCAGCGCACGAACGTCAGCAGCATCACTCGCCAAACAAAGCCAGCTCGCGAGCCTCTGTTCACGATCGTGCCGAACCCCGCATAATCCTGTCTGAACGCACTGAAATGTCAGCGCTTGAACGTACTCAAAGAGATGCTCTCGGATCTCAGGACGCTCTTTTAACCAGCCGGCGCAATTCGTCAACACGGATCCTGTGCGCGCTTCCGGGAAAGAACACCACAGATTGATGCGTCGAAAGATGTCCTCCCCACAAGAACGAAGCACCGACCACACCCCGATATCCTATGACAGCCGTTTCAAGCATGCTCCCCGCCGCGACAACCCTTAGCGAGACGAGGCCCGACTCCACGAAGTAGACGTGCTCTACATACCTTTTCGGTTCTTGCAGAGCCATACGCTCTTTCAGGACGATCGGCTCAAGGCACTCCCCCAATACCGCGAGGCCGTCCGGAGAAATTCTGGACAGGATAGCATTTCTGACAGGGGGCCGCGTAGTAGGACGGAGGCTATCGGGCCGACAAAGCGTCGGCTGTGTGCCGGTAACTCCTGCGAGAGCGGGGTCTCCCGAGCTGTCCCGCGGTTCAAGGACGGCTGGCACCCGATTGGTCATAGTGCAGTCCGTCTCATAGCGTGGAAGCACAAGATTGCAATTCGGATCGACCCTCGAGCCGAGACAAAGCGCGAGAAACAGGCCGTCACGGACTAAAATGCCTCAAGGACCACTTTCGATTGATTGGCAAATCTGCCGACGACCAAAAGACTCATCCAGGTGTCTTTCGCTAAAACAAGAATTTCCGAGCAGCAGCATCGAGACGATCCGTTCACCCCCTCGCCGCACCAATTCTCAAGTTCCAAGTGCCTTGCCCATTTACGACCGCGATGATTGCAAGCGAAATACCCGCCGCTATCAGCCCATATTCTATGTCAGTAGCCCCGGGCTCATCGCGTAAAAAGTGTACTAGCGTTTTCACGGTGCGTGCCCTTCTAAGGTCTAACGCTCGGGATTTACCGGCAATTTGGTAAAGCCGGCAGGCTCTCATTCGAGAATCCGCTTGGTGTGGCGCCAAAACTTCGTACGGAACGTACAAATGCGCGCACACTTTGCAAAGTCGCGGTGGACCTCTCGTCGTCCAGTTACTAGGGTCCAGACTCAATTGAGCCAATATGCGACGAGAGCGGCGAGATGAACAGCGGCCCAAAAATTACGGGCGAGCTTGTCATATCGCGTGGCGATGCGCCGGAAGTCCT
>NZ_JASAUS010000425.1:0-2134 GCF_029953005.1 Bradyrhizobium sp. Mp27
AAAGTCATCGCCGGTGTAAAGTTCATCGACGGAATCGAAGTCATTCCGAACACTGAAAGCCACGCCGCCTGATCAGGCCGCGTCACCCAAAATCAGCCATAGCTCTGCAGCCAGCCGCGTCTTCTCAATCGGTTGTGGCCGGTCGGTCTCTCGGTTACGCATTTGAAGTCGTCCAGTCATGTGTCGTTCCAACTATGACAGTTGGCGCAAACGTTCAAGACAGGCGGATCGGTGTTCCGGCCGGTGCCCGCGGGATCCTCCGGCAGGACGCATGCTCAAAGGAAGCGATCCGTCATGTTAAGGCTGCGGAGGTTGCGCGTTAGCCGGACGCTGCGGATTTTGATGGCCGCCAGCGGGACACGGGTGCAAAGGAGCCAGAGCTCAAGGCCCAGCGTCCCGGAGGGGCGAGTGGGTAGGGAGCTAAAGTTACCTCTCACCTCGGCCGGGCAGCAGAGGCAAACCCAATTCGCGAGCTCGTCGCCTAACGGATGCGATGTGACGTCCAATCTCTCGCGCCATCGCTGGCACTCTTTCCTTACGTTGCGCGAGTTCGATCAGCAGCTTGGTCTCTTCTTCGGTCCATTTGCGGGGTTTTGCGGGCTCCATTGCTGTTCTTGCTCCACGAATCGAAACCGGCATCAGTCTGTGACTGCGATTCTGGCCCGATGAAGGCGATCACGTTCGCCGTCGTCGGGCCTGCACCTTGGTACAATGATGGTCGCCGGCCCGTCGCCCTGTGGCTCACCGGGCATATTCGACGTCGCGCGTCAGGAACATCTAGGCCGGTGGTTAACCCTGTTGGCAACACCCCGTGCGTGGTACGTGAGCCGCCGCCATGTTGCCTCATGGATCGATGAATTTTCACCGGCACTATTTTAAGGTGGAGAAGCATCATGCTGAGAATGGTGTTGTTGGGTCTCCTCATCCTATTGGGTGTTGGATTTCTGGTGTCGATGGAACTCAGAAATCCGGCGCGAAGTACAGTAGCGGTCGTCCAGCCCCTTGCCGAAACGACCGTAGGCATTTCCGATTCACATGGTGCGTTGGCGAAAGCTGATCGACTAGAAATTGCCGCTGCGAGCAGCGAAACTCCAGCGCAGCCTTCTCTAGTCGAGGAACGCATTTCTCCATCGGAAGGCATGGGTATCGATTCTTCGGACCCCCCCAAGGTGATCGACCACCATCGGCACCATCCCAAATCAAAGAAGGTTGCCGCTGCCCTTCCTAAGTCGAAGTCAAAGGAAACCGAAATCAAACAAACTACCATTTCCGGGCGTTCAAAGGCTGCCGGCGACACCGAGCCCTGTCGGCTAAGCGCGTTCGGTGGTTTGCGTAAGGCTTTGAACTCAATCGACTGCGAGATCTGAATAGGAAGCTGGACGATGCGCCCTTGAAGTGGATGCCGCCGCCCTCAGCTGCACACGGTCCCACCAACGGACCAGCAAAGGCCGCCGACAGAGCCAGCCAGCCGGCCATTGCCCTTGGCGTAGCGCGCCACGTTCTGCTGCCTGTCAATCGGCTAGCAAATTTTGGACGCCGATCCCCCGGCTTAGGGGTCAATATTGCAGGCCGAATGACAGCGTTGCCCCGCAAGGCGTACGGGCCGCCGCTAAGCGCCCGTGAGATGTCGGCTTTGATCGCTGAAGCGGTGGATGCGATCAGCGTCCGCGAACCCGCTCAGTATCGCGCGATAGACGCAAGTCGTCGGATGTAAATGCCGCTGGACGCTGATGTCCGTTTCTCCCCCAACAGCGGCGCTAAAGCGGACATCGCCGGAGGTCTGGGTTGGGCCACATCCGGACTCATGCAGCGCAACAAGATGCGCACTCAGCCGATCACTTCATCAGTGCGCGCGAGTACCATCGGCAGTCGAACCTTGCAATTCGATTCGAATTGCGCGGCGCTTCATTCGGTTACCCTTGTGCGTCGACGCCAAGTTCGAGGCTATGTCCTGCGATTGGTTGAATCTTGGCCTCCAGGCTCCGCGCATCACCGGCTCCAGCGGTCCGATCTCAGGCGCCAACACTAGTACCCACTTTTCTTGGAACGTGAGTCGTGATTCAAGGTCGGGATGATACCCGAAGCAAGAGAAGTCCACCTTTCGAGGAAAGATCGCAAGGTGCTTGAGGCGTGC
>NZ_JASAUS010000426.1:0-2132 GCF_029953005.1 Bradyrhizobium sp. Mp27
TGGGCCTCGCCGCTGCAGATCCAGCCCGACCCGGTCTTGAGCGAGGAGAGGGTCGTCGAGACGCTTTCGAAGGTCGTCTTGTCGCCGTTGGCCTTCAGCCATTTCTTGACCGGCTCCTGGTCCGCCGGTGCCGTCAGGCGGTGTGCGATCATGGTGTCGCAGCTGCCGAGCACGGCGTTATGCAGGGCCTGGGTGCGCTGGGTCAGCACCATCATCCGGATGCCTTTGGACCGGCCGGCGGTCGCCAGCTTCTTGGCATTGTGAATGGCGAGGTTCTCGGCGCCGATGCCGGCCCGTTCTTTCGGCGCGAATTCGTGGGCCTCTTCGACGACGAGGTGCACGACGCCGCGCATATGCCGCATCAGAGCCGGGACGAAGGTGTTGAAGAATTCCTGCAGCCCGCCGTGCTTGAAGTCGGCCATATCGATGATGGAAAGCGGGAGCGCGCCGCTGGCGACGAGCTCGCCGATCGCCTTGCCGGCAGACTCATGCAGCGGGACATGACCGCGCGGCCCACCGAGGATGTAGAAGGGCAGCCCAGCCGCTCGGCCGTCGGCGCTCGACGTCAGCCCCCACCAATCCGACTTGATCGGATCCAGAACGCAGACCCGCGCCGACGGATTGTCGCGGAGGATCTGCTCGACGGCCAGCTTTGCCGTGCTGGTCTTGCCGCTTCCGGTCTTGCCGAGGAACGCGGAATGCTGCTCGAGCACCGCGGGCGGGAAAGAGAACGTCATGCTGGCACCCCCTTGAATTCTGTGAGTTGCGTGTCACCGCGGACGAACAGGGGATGCTTCGGCGTGCCGCCGGCGTTCACCCCCAAGCAGTAGAGCGAGTGTCGATCGGCGCGCAATGCCGACTCAGTGTCGACCGCCAAGGGCACCAGTCGAGGATGGAGATTCCCCCACGCGCAAACGATGCGCTGAGCGTGCTTGGCAGTGTCGCGGATCAGGGCGAGGTTGCCGTTGCTGCGCGGCACCACGCCAGGCTTGAGCAAGTCGTCGGGATCCGTCGCCCGATAGTCGGCGATGTTCATCAACACCAGGCCGTCAAACCCCCACTCCATCGAGAAATCGATCATGCGATTTGAACTGGGATCGTCGACGTTCGCCTCGGCGAGCGACGGGTTCTTGCAGATCCACAAGATGAAGTTGTGCGGCAGCCGTGTGTAAGCGTTGAACAAGTTGATCCACTTCCGGGTGAGGATCAGTCGGTAACAATCATTCGGGCCCGCGAACATCGCATCGCCGGCGACTCCGTCGGCCAGACGGAGGCGGGTCTTGCCGCCGGGGTTGTGGGGCGCGTTCATGATGCCGGCGCTCCGCCAAAGTCCGGGCCCGGTGCGGCGAGTAGCGCCGCTTTGCGCGCGGCCGCTTCGCCGACAAGGATCGTGTATTCCTCGGTGCCGGGAATGATGCGTTCGGCCGCGAAGGCCTCTGCTTCGCCGAACCACCAGTTCTCGAGATCTTTGACCGTTGCCGCGGAGCGGACACCGTCGACCCACTTCTTGATGCGGGCATCGCGCTTGACCGCGGCGCGGCGATCGAGCTCGCGCTGCACGTTCCATTTCCAATCGTCGCTGAAGTCCTTGCCAAGCATCCACGTCAGGAATCCGTCGTCGGCTGCAGACAGCGGCTTCCCATCGAACTTGCCGAAGTCGAACTTGGTGAGCACAGCCGGCTCCGAACTCCACGCGATCAGCGTCTCAATCGACTGATGGTCGAGAAGCTCGGTCAGCAGCAGGCCGCAAGCAAAGGCGTCCGGCTGGGCTCGGTGAGCCGGATTGAGGAGGGCGCGGTCATTGCCGACGCGCAGGTCTAGCGCGTACAGCAACGCCTGGAGCGAGTGCGACTCCATGTCGGGCCACTGGCGAAGAGCGCATTTCCAGGTACAGATCCAGCGCACGGTGATCAGCGGATCGAGGAATCGGCGCTCGAAGGACGCGACATGCGCGGCCAGCACCAGTTCCTCGTCGTCCGGCCTATCGGCGATCAGGATGCGCCAAGCATCGTTCCACGGCGGTGCATCGGCGACCTCGACGTCGCTGATGTGGTGGATCGCTGAGGCGCTCGGCGGGATCTTGCGCGCCGGCTTCACGAAGGTGCGCGCTCCGGTCGAGTAGAGGGTGCCGC
>NZ_JASAUS010000427.1:0-2130 GCF_029953005.1 Bradyrhizobium sp. Mp27
GTCATGGCGGGCGTGGCGTTCGCGGTTGGAGGTGATGGGTTGGCTTCGCAACCGAATCCTACGCCGCATCAGCGCTTTACCCCTCAGGCGCACTCTTACGAATAAGACGGGCTAGAGAGCTTCTATTCCAGCGGGGTGCGTATCCGCCCTACGCGATCTCGACGGCATCAATATTCTGGTTGAATGAGACCCCATCGGACTGCCCTGCTCGTCCGCGACCGCGCCGTTGTCGATCGGCGCGATCCTGGTCTTTGCGCGCGATAGCCAGTTTTGCGGTCAGCTTGCCCCAGGTCTCGGCGTGGCCGTCCAGCTTGTCGCGGATCGCGTCTGTCCGCGCCACTTGGAAGCTGAGACCCGGCGACAGGCCATCGGAGGTGATGATACGGTGGATCATCCCCCTGCGTTCTTCGCCGGCGCGCGCCGCTCATCATAACCTTCATTATGGAATATCCGAAGACGGTTTCACGTCAGAATCTCAGCTAACGAAAGCCCAGTCCAGTTAAATTACTCAATCGTCCATGACGATCATCGCTGTCAATCGGCTAGAGCGATTCGACGTGTGGCCTTAGCAGGTAAACAGTCTCGATCAGTCCCGCGGCTTCCATCACGAGCAATAGCTCGGCTGGCGTCATGTCCGGTTTTTTGAAGCGTTCGCGCATACGCCGAATGGCTGCAACGGCTCGCGAGCTTCGTCGAGTGTGGTATCCGCAATGAAAGCGTCGGCGGATTTTACCTCCATATTCAAGTCGGGAAGAACTGTCGCCGGAAAGTCCTTAAGATTTTCCGTTACGATCATTGCGGCTTGCGTCTTGACCGCCGGACGTGGTGATCGTCCGTCGAAAAAGCTTAGCTTGGCACTCTGTCGTTGCGCCGTGTCCGACTAGCAGCTTCCATTTGCCACGAGATAAGAGCCGTTCGAACAGCAGGGTGCAGATCTATTTGTCCGCCCGGGCCTTTGCCGCGATCTCCAGTTGCTTCCCGCCTGCCCCTCTCGTACGACATCACCGAGCGCCCCGCGTCCTAGCCTAACTTTTCGGGAACGCTTTGAGCAGGCGCAGCGTCTGAGGAGACCTTGCATTTTTTTCCCGGAAACTTTGTCAGATCTTGTTGGGCAGAGGTAAGCCACTTCGCCCGTCCTCCCGGGATCGGGGCTGGTATTCACCGTCGCCTCGATGCAACGCTGCGACGGCCGATTTAAGCGCGATTTTGATCAGCGTAATGAAAGACGGAGGCCGCCCAACTGGCGGCCTCTACTCTTGACACGGGTGCAGTGCGAAACTGACTTTTTTGCTGGCTTTTCCGCACGAGGGCTTCAGACTGGCTCCCATTGAGAGTCTTAATTTTTTAGGGACATTGCGATGGGAAAACCTGCTGTTTCCCGTGATGCCTTTCGCGGGTTGTTCGCTTTCTATGCGGCCAAGGCTCATCATGACCATAAACTCGAGGGCGAACATTGCCTTCTGAAGCTATTCGGATCTGCGGAAGACATCCCCGATAGTTTGCTGCTGCAGTGGTCGGACAGAGTTGAGCTGCTCGGTTCCGAAACCGTTGGCCGCTTAATGGAGCCGCGCGCCCGTCAACTCACGGATGGCAACGCGCGATACGACCATGCCAGTGACTTTCTCCACGCGCTCCTGAGAGACCTCGGACAAAAGGTGCAGTGATCAAAACCGCAGCGCTATGGTCGCGGCAGCCGTCAGACGCGCAGATTTTCTGGGAATTTCTCGCGCTGGACGGTTTTGATTTTGTGCCAGGCCTCAACCCGGTCCGATCGGTACGGCGCATCTACGCGCTTCGAGACGATGCCCTCATAGTTCAACCGGCTCGCCGCCTCGAACAGCTCCTGCCCGTCGCCCTCGTGATGCTCGCTGTAGAAGATGGGCTCCCTCAGCTTATTTCCGTCTATCAGCTCCTTCAGGAGCCCCTTGCGTGCAAGCTGCGACATTCTCCGGAGGTCTTGTCCGTCGAGCCACAGCAGGTCGAAGGCGAAGTAGATCAAACGGTCCTGGTCGCCTCTCCCTAGCCCGTCTTATTCGTAAGAGTGCGCCTCAGGGGTAAAGCGCTGATGCGGCGTAGGATTCGGTTGCGAAGCCAACCCCATCACCTCCAACCGCGAACGCCACGCCCGCC
>NZ_JASAUS010000428.1:0-2123 GCF_029953005.1 Bradyrhizobium sp. Mp27
GCCTCCGGCAAACCCGGGGGGGCAGAATCCGAGATAGCTCATTCCGACTGTCAATCGGACTCTACGGATCGTCTCACCTCCTCGGCAACAGTGCTGCGAAGGCTTGGGCCCGATCCGCGGGCGTGGCAAGGCCGTCGGCAAGGACGACGAGGCGCTGCTGGAGCTCGGGCGCAAGCCCCGCCAGGCCCGCGCAGAGGCTCGCCAGAGCCCAGAAGCGATGCGCGGGCTCGTCAAGCTGCTCGGCGATGACGACGAGGCGCTGCTGGAGTTCGGGCGCAAGCCCCGCCAGGCCCGCGCAGAGGCTCGCCAGAGCCCAGAAGCGATCTGCGGGCTCGTCAAGCTGCTCGGCGATGACGACGAGGCGCTCCTGGAGCGCGGGCGGAAGCCCTGCCACGCCCACGCCGAGGCCCGCCACAGCCCGGGCGCGGTCCAAGGGCTCGTCAAGCTGCTCGGCGATGACGACGAGGCGCTGCTGGAGCGCGGGCGCAAGCCCTGCCAGGCCCGCGCCGAGGCCCTGCAGAGCCCAGACGCGGTGCGCGGGCATGTCAAGCTGCTCGGCGATGACGACGAGGCGTTCCTGGCGCTCGGGCGGAAGCCCTGCCACGCCCTCGCCGAGGCCCTGCAGAGCCCAGACGCGGTGCGCGGGCATGTCAAGCTGCTCGGCGATGACGACGAGGCGCTCCTGGAGCTCGGGCGGAAGCCCTGCCACGCCCACGCCGAGGCCCGCCACAGCCCGGGCGCGGTCCAAGGGCTCGTCAAGCTGCTCGGCGATGACGACGAGGCGCTCCTGGAGCTCGGGCGCAAGCCCTACCAGGCCCGCGCCGAGCCCCTCCAGCGCCGAGACGCGGTCCCAGGGCTCGTCAAGCTGCTCGGCGATGACGACGAGGCGCTCCTGGAGCGCGGGCGCAAGCCCTGCCACGCCCGCGCCGAGGCCCTCCAGAGCCCAGCCGCGGTGCGCGGGCATGTCAAGCTGCTCGGCGATGACGACGAGGCGCCCCTGGAGCTCGGGCGCAAGCCCTGCCAGACCCACGCGGAGACCCTCCAGGCGATCTGCGGGCTCGTCAAGCTGCTCGGCGATGACGACGAGGCGCTCCTGGAGCGCGGGCGCAAGCCCTGCCATGCCCGGGCCGAGGCTCTGCAGAGCCGAGGCGCGGTGCGCGGGCTCGTCAAGCTGCTCGGCGATGACGACGAGGCGCTCCTGGAGCGCGGGCGCAAGCTCTGCCATGCCCACGGCGAGACCCTCCAGGGCCAAGACGCGGTCCGTGGGCGCGGCAAGCTGCTCGGCGAGGACGACGAGACCCTCCTGCTGCGCCCCGATCAGGCAATCGAAGTTCAGCGCAAGTGATCGGATCACGTGGGGATTTAGCAGCGCATCCACGCCGCCGAAGGGAGGCATCGTCAACCTGCGCCAGACGAACTGAACCTGGATAGCTCTCTGGCGCCGTCCGTGAACCTCCGCAGATAGCTGGGCGGCATCACGCAATCGGCTACTTGTTTGCGACACACTCACCAGATCGATCGGCCTGAGCTTCTTGGCCACCATGTCGAACACGTCCAGCGGTAGATGGACTAAGTCCGGCGGTAGTCTGGTTAAGTCAGGCCTACCAAGGTCACCGATGATGCGCGGGTTGTTGCTAGAGGAGGGAGCGCCGTCCTCTTGAGGCTCAGCGCGCGTCTGCTCCACGACAAAACAGGATGATTGGTCGGCTCGTTCAAGGCCAACAGCCGGCCCCGGATCGTCCGCGCCACCAGCTTCGTGGGTGTGAAAACCGGAGATAGTTCCTTTGCCAAGCCCATCAATGCCTCTCATCACCATCTCTTACAGACATCGAAGCGGTCACGACCGCCGCATTGGACGTATTCTCCCCCGTGCGTGCCAGATAGAAGTTCATGACCTCCAAAACAAATAGCCGTTCATTATGGAGCAATATTTCATGACTATGCCAACAGAAGTCGCAGATTCGTCGGATCGAGACATGTCCCTCGGCACTTGAAACTGCGCCACCCGACTATGCTTGGATCTGGCTGACGGAGCCGACCTGAGCTTTTGCTGTAGCACGTCATAGACCGGATGCAGATGCAACTCGCTCGCCCGGATCACCCAGTTGCCCAGCGTCCCGCGG
>NZ_JASAUS010000429.1:0-2095 GCF_029953005.1 Bradyrhizobium sp. Mp27
GATTGTTCCATCGCCTTCAGTCTCCTCTCGGCTCTCTGACAAGCCAAGGATCGCAGAGCGAAAGCCGAAGCGAAACCAGTCAATCAAATGGGAGAAAAGCTCCGCTTACGAAGAACCGCATCCTGCTCGACAACTATTACCTACCCGGTGATCTCGAGCGTCAAGTAGGAGCCTTCGTCGAACGCTATAATCACGTCCGCTATCATGAGAGCATCGACAACCTCACGCCAGCCGATGTCTACTTCGGCAGGGCTGAGGCGATCCTCGCAGAACGAAACCGCATCAAGCGCGACACCATCGCGAACCGCCGCTTGCAGCATCAACTGCAGGTCACTTAAACTCTAACCCTGATGAACCAGAGCCTCCCTTCTCAAAAAGCCTGACCAGTCTCAAATTATCTGACGACGGACAAAAAGCTTCGAACGCTCAGGACATCCTTTGTGTTACGACCGTCGATATATCACGTCGGTTCGGGTTCCTGTAACGCTCGGCGAGACTCTTGAACACCTCCCCCATCTGATCTGACCGAACAGTAAACTCCCCATAGTTTGGGTCAAAGAGGGTCGTCATTCCATTCGATGTCGAGGTTGCGATTGTGTGTTTGCCACCTGCGGCGAAACGCAAGCCGAGCAAATAGACCGATGGATCGGCGGTGACTTCGTTCACTATTCGGGCAATGCGCGAAGATGAGCCAAAACTGTATCGCGTATGTTTGTCGGATGGCTCCAAACCCGCGCCACGCAACATTGCGCTTCTGGCCTGAAGGTTGTGAGAACCTCCCACCCCGTCGTTTCGCAACTGATTCTTGATTTCTTCATACCGCTGCTGCCGCATTGCCGCCGAGGCATGGCTTTGAGTGCCCGGATGCAGCGCACTCATTCGGGCTGAGGGGCTGCTGTGGAGATTGAGCAGCCACTCCGCGGCCAAACCGACGCAGATACCGTCGACATTGGCCCGAGGCAATTCAGCAGTCCTGTATTCGAACAAAGCACGGATCGGCCTTGCCGGAGAGGATGGATCGGAATCGGATGATAAAGAGGATGCGCTTGGATCTAAGCGGCCTGGACTGTAAACGTTTGCGTCCGAGGTATGTGGCCTGCTGCAGCAGCCGCCCATTTGGTCGAACAACTCCTCATCCGACAGGCTCTCCTGTTTGGCGCAATCCGTAAGTGCCTGCGCAAAGTTGCCACTGTCCGCCGACTGGCTCGGTCCGTCAGCCCGATTGGAGCCTATGGATTGTCCACTAACTCGATTATACATGATGGTTCGCCTGCCTCTTCAGCGCCCGTTTGCTCAGATCGAGTGCCGGCTAATGATGTTGCGACAAGCTGACGACGAGCTGACGAGCAGATAAGCCCGGAACTGTTATCGATCCATGTCCCGATGTTTGGCGAATATACGCTCGGCTTTGCGGTCGGCTGCATAGACATAGGCGATGCCGGCCGGATCGAGGTCGCCCCAGGACCTGTCGTCGGCGGCATAGGCCCAGAGCTGGCCGGTCTTGGTGCGCCCTCGACCGGGATCGAGCACCGGCGCCGTCGTCTCGTCGGCGAACAGCTTGGACCTCGCTCGAAGCACCGCAAGAAGGCGCTCATGCAACGGGCGCAGATGGAAGGCGGCATTCCCAACCCAGTCCGCCAGTGTCGATCGATCGAGAGTGATAGAGCTGGCGGGCATAGATCATTGACCTGCAGATAGTTAGACAAAACTGCCCCATGTCATTGATGTTTGATAGCCAGTTAGATGGCGATAAGTGCTCTAAGCGATTGTCATTCCTCAAGAAACATCAGCCTGAAAATCGCAGTGTCGGTGGTTCGATTCCGCCCCTGGGCACCATTTTCTTGCAAAAACAATAATGAATTCAAGTAGATGGCACGAGCTATGGAGGCGCGTTACACACCTGTTTCCACAGTACGATGCGCGATGGACCGCCGCGTTATAACCCGGCCACCAAAAACAAAGCCCGGCACCCGGCCGGCTCTCTTGGAGCTATGGCGGAATCTGGGTGATGACGGTGTGAGGAAGGCGGCGTATCGAGGCGGGTGACGAGCCTGCCAGAACCTCTCGAGGAGAGCGATACGCCATGACCGAGACT
>NZ_JASAUS010000430.1:0-2095 GCF_029953005.1 Bradyrhizobium sp. Mp27
GCAACCCCGACCAGCTCCGACGACCCGAGCGCTACCAGCAGAGCACGCCGATCAAAGGGGTCCCTTTTGGAGGCCGATAGGGGGTCCCAGTCAAACGCCGATTGACAATAATGAGGGCGGTCCACACGAGGCGTTGCCGAGCCGCACCGGCGGCCGCATGGCTTCTTTTCACCCTGCCCTAGTCTTGCTGAGAGAGCCGGCATAAGTGTCGACGACGAATTCCACGCAGGTCCTGCGGCAGAACGATCTGTGCCCCTAGTAGATTCTGAAGTACAGTGGCAGAAGAGTTTGCAGGAGGCCGACGTGCTATGGCGCTTCTTTTGTATTCTCATCCCAGGCGTCCGTTCATGCCGCAAGAGCGACTAACCGCGAACACATTTGGCATCCAGCAAATTCGTAAGGAGTTGCCGCTCGACCCTAAGAGCCACACCCTCACGCTTATCAGTGGGAAATTACTCGAGCCGTTATGGCGCGGGTCTCCCTCCACGAGACCAAACGGAAAGATCCAGGCTCCCGATTTCAACAAAATCCACCGCATCAAAAGCTTGTCGGGAGATGTCAAGAAACGCTATCCAAACATTTCACAGTTTGAGATGGGCCATGCATGGGGTCCCGGTTTTGGTGACGAAGCTTTTGCCGGAATGATGTGGGTACCAAAAGAAGTGAACCAATATCTTCAGAACCGTGGAATAGAAGCTCGAATCCGTGAGCTTTACGAAGATACGAAGTATGGCTCAGACGTCAAAATCAACGCTTCAGTTGAGTCATGGAACGAAGAAAACATGATAACTGAATTTGCCAGAGAGATCGCTTATAGCGTGACGGTTGATGGTCCAGGAAACCACCACGAATTTTACGAGATTAATATTGAGACCGCGGCTCCAGGATCTCCGGTCGTTATGGACTTGAAGGTCACGCTTTGAAGATCAATCCCGATCCCTCGCAAGTGCTGTCACGGCTCGAAATCATCGACGCGGCGTCGAAGTCTCGTCCGGGGTCCTACTTTGCTATTTTGCACCTGCGAGGCCTCTGCGCGGTCAGTCGATGTTTTTCGTGCCCGTCCGCTTGTCCTTAGGTAACGCCACATCCGCTGCAAGCGCCAGCGCAATAAACGGCGGGCCAGCCGCGGCCCATCCGCCGGCCAAGTCCTTTCCATAAAGACGCATACGCGAATGCGTCGCCGTCACTGCATCGGTCCTGGAAACACGTATTGACATTTTTCCAGGCGGCAGCACGCAGCGCTCGCCCAGGATCATCGGAAAGGCCAGGGCGATGGAGATGATCCTGCCGGACCTGACCGTGACGGGACTTCTCGAGGAATTGTGTTCCTACGGCAGCGACCCTCTCAGGTCCACGACACAAAAATCCAAGGTGGTGGGGGCCTTGCTGTGTTCTGACACAGCGATGACTTGTTTCTCAGCCGGGCCTTCATTTCGAGCGCGGATCGCGCCAAGTAGGAGCACCGAGACCGCCAGCCCACTCAGGACCGCAATTAAGTGCCGATTGGAACAATCGCGCATCACTACACCACGCATGCGCATCGCCCCCGGCGCGCCGCAACATGCGTGTTGAGTCGATAGCCGGTTTGGTGGCGAGGCGGTGGCGATCTGTTATTCACCTCGCTTGGCTCTCTGAAGCCGTTCAACTTGGCCCGGGGCGGCCGTCTTCGTGCTGCCGGGCTCCTAAGGCGCGATCCCGAGCGTTAGCACAGTCCGAATTGCTGACGGTGCCCTCCGCTTCAAGGATTTCAGGGCTATTCGTCTTGTTCAGGAATAGCTGCATCCGCATCTCGACGAGACGCGCACGGCAATATTCACGGTACAGAAAATCGAAAATGGCGGGCAAGATCGAGCCCTCCGTCGTTTTGAGCCGGCGTCGTTTAAGTGGGCGCGATACCACACCTCTGGCGCGCCAGATGTGAACAGGATCACAAAACAGGGGGGCTATTCGTTGGCTGCGACGGTGCAGCAGTCACATATGCGAGAGCTAGTACCCGGAATCAGAGCTGAGTGATACGGCGGCCTTTGAAACGGCGTTGACGGACCTTTTTCTTGGTCCAGACGAAGGGCTCGGCTCTGTCGTTGTATGCGTTGAC
>NZ_JASAUS010000431.1:0-2093 GCF_029953005.1 Bradyrhizobium sp. Mp27
AAGCTCTTGCCCGGGAAACAAACTCAAACTAACAGTCCCTTGTCCTGCCTCGCGGGTGGAGGAATTTGACTGACCACACCCGGAGGAATTTGAAGTGACCCGCGGGGCATTGCCCGTCAGTAGCGGATCCGGCGCTGCAAGGAAGGCGCCGCGCTTTGGCAGGGGAGCGGAGCTGGTCGGCGACGCAGCGCCATTACGCCCGCGCGTCCTCGGCATCGTCCTGGGCGCACACCGTGGCGATGAAGGCGGAGACGAGGCGCCGTGCGCTCTTGCCGGCACGTGCCAGCGCATTGCGCATGAAGTGGACGCGGCAGCGCTAGTGGCGTTGAGAACTTCGCCGACCGTGGCCGTGATCCCTCATGAGTATCGGAGACGACGAGCCCGTAGCCCCGCAGGCCGCGGCGGACGAGCTTGCGCAGGAGCGCGGCCCAGAACGTCTCGGCTTCGGATGGGCCGACGTCAATGCCGAGCGCCTCACGCCGGCCGTCGCTGTTAACTCGACGCGATGGTCACCGCGACCGAGACGATGCGCCCCTGCTGACGCAGCTTCACGTACGTGGCCGATCCACAGATAGGGCCGATCGCCCTAGAGCGGGCGGTTGAGGAAGGCCTTCACGTTGTCGCCGATCTCACTGCACATGCCGCGCCGGTCATGCCTTCGACCACCAGCGCCATCAGCCGGAGGCCGAGTGTGTTCCCTAGTCACGAAGGCAGCATGAGCATCGTCGTTATGCGAGACGATGCCGCTCCGTCGGGGTCGATGGCCGCATCACGCATGGAAGGCAATCATCGGAACATGAGAGGCCCGATCGGGTCCACTGGATTGGTCTCCAGTGGGGGACAGCGGCGAGGCACTGCCAGAGCCGCGGTCCGAGCTGAGGTCGGGAGTCGGACTGGTCCATAGTACCTGTGAAGTCGTCGAAGGAAACGAGACGTATGGAGGGAAGGGGCCAGCCCGAGGGGAGCCCGCGCGAGAAGGCCAGGGTCCGGACACAGAGCCGGGTTGCCTTGCCGCCGAACCTCGATCGGGTGAACGCGGCGGCCAAGCGGGCTGCCCAAACCCGGTTCACGGCCTTGCTGCACCACATCGACGAGGACGCTCTGCTTCGGGCGTTTCGACGACAAAAGCGGCAGGCCAGCGCGGGGGTCGATGGGGTAACGATGGCGAAGTACGAAGAGGGGCTCACGGATAACATCCGCGACCTCTGCGGACGGGTCCACACTGGTCGCTACCGGCCACAGCCGGTGCGGCGAGTCTACATCCCCCAAGCCGATGGCGGTAAGCGGCCTCTCGGTGTGCCGGCGCTCGAGGACAAGATCGTCCAAAGCGCGGTGGCCGAGGTGTTGAGCGCCGTCTATGAGGCCGACTTCCTTGGGTTCTCCTACGGCTTCCGGCCGGGGCGGAATCCTCATATGGCGCTTGATGCCTTGCATACGGCGATCATGAGCCAGCGTGTGAACTGGGTGCTCGATGCCGACATACGCAGCTTCTTCGACTCGGTCGACCACGAGTGGCTGTTGCGGATGGTGGCGCACAGGATCGCCGATCCTCGCATCCTACGGCTCCTCGAGCTGTGGCTGCGGGCCGGTGTTCTTGAGAGCGGCGAGAAGCGAGAGACGGACAGGGGCACGCCGCAAGGGGCAGGCATCAGCCCGCTCCTTGCCAACATCTTCCTGCACTACATCCTCGATCTCTGGGCCCACCAATGGCGTCGTCGTCATGCCCGCGGTCGCGTCGTGACCGTGCGCTATGCGGACGACTTCGTCATGGGCTTCGAGAGCAAGGCAGATGCGCAGGAAATGCTCTTGGCCCTCAAGGTGCGGCTGGCCAGCTTTGGCCTGATGCTTCATGAGGGCAAGACGCGGCTGATCGAGTTTGGCCGGTTCGCGGCCGTCTCGCGTCAGCGGCGCGGCGAGCGGCGACCAGAGACCTTCGCCTTCCTCGGCTTCACCCACTACTGCGGGCGGACCCGAGATGGCCGGTTCATCGTAAGCGGAGCTTTTCTCCCATTTGATTGACTGGTTTCGCTTCGGCTTTCGCTCTGCGATCCTTGGCTTGTCAGAGAGCCGAGAGGAGACTGAAGGCGATGGAA
>NZ_JASAUS010000432.1:0-2091 GCF_029953005.1 Bradyrhizobium sp. Mp27
GAACGCTCAGGTCAACCAAGCCGTTCCGATGACACTGCTGGGGCCCGGCGTCACGCGACGCCGCGGCCAGCCGCGCGCGTAGCCTGTGCGGTAAAATACGCGCTTACGTTTCACCTTCGACGAGATGAATGCCAAAGTAGAGGACCGGCGGCAGCAAAGCCCACCATAAGCTTTCGAAGCTCAGCATTCCGACCAGCACGAAGATGCATACCCCGACAAGCGGTCCCAAAATTGGAATGTAGTTGAGCAGGAAGGCTGTGGTGCCCCACAACAAGGGGTCTCCCAGGCCGCAAAGATACATCGCGGCCGCCGTCGTGACACCGACGGCGGCATTCATGGCCGTGATTGTCACCAGATAGCCCGATATGTCCTCCTGGACCTGCTGCGCGATATCGACGGCTTGTCGCTTGTTGTTGAATGTCGGCAGGATCTCAACGGTGCGTCGAAGGAATATATTGCCCGCTACCAAGAGAAAATAGAGCACCAAGACAGTCGTAAACAGGCCGTCGAGTGCGGAGCGCGTGCCAGCGAAAAGTACGCCCGTTATGCCCAGATCGCGGCGAACCGAAACAATCGAACCCCGGCCAGGCGGCGCGTCTGCAGCCTGCTCGGCCTGTTGGATTACCTTTTGCAACGCCTGGATCGGCGCGCTTATAACCCGCAGGTGTGCCTCCAGGCGGGGGATGCCCTCGGGTAGCCGCTCGGCCCAGGTCGTGGCCGGTACCGACAACGCTGCCACCGTACCGACAAGCGCTCCAATCACCAGGAAGACGGTGAAGAGCGCTCCGACAGCGCGGGGTAGATGCAAACGCCCCAAGAGGCGAACGGCGGGTTGAAGCAGGAGATTGAGCACGAGGGCGACCACGACAGGAAGGATGATCGAGCTTGCCACATAGAGTGCCGCCAGGACGCCCAACGCGAACAAACCACCGAGAAAGAACGTCTGCGGATCGGATGGCAGCGGCATCTCCGCCTCGTCGGCGGCCTCCGTCGCAGCGGCATGTGGCTCCGGCCGATCAACATCCAGCGGGAAGGAAGGACGCTGTGTTGGCGGTATGGCGGCAACCATGGCTTTCCCTCTGAATGTGAGCGTATGATCGCTTCCGGTGTCAATCATAATCCCTTTCAGCGAACGAGTTCGTCCGGAAGAGCGCGGGCGTAACAAACCTACAGAGGAACAAATTCGAGAACTGAGCAATATTGACCAGTAGTCATCGCCGCCGGGGTACAAACTACCTCATCACCGCCCCGTCAGTGGCAGCTTTCGGTGACTGAGAGTCCGGTAGCGCTCTCGCCGATAACGTCAGGGGAGCATCATGTCTTCCGTCCACCGGTTGCCAACCTTCGAGCAGCGTCACAGCATTGAGGAGTTTATCCAGATAAGGCGCGATATGTTGCGCTATGCCCGCTCGTTCCCGCCGGGGGCTGAGCGCAATCAGCGGCGACAGATAGCCCTATCACTTCGAGCCCTGTTCAAGAACAAGGATTGGCTGAACGCCCATACATGGGAAGGAGCAAAGGTGCTTACTGATCGTCCTTCGCCTTCCCAAGTGAAATAGGGAAAGCTCCAATCCCAACTTTCCACAAGATCGTGCCGGCTGCGCTGGATGCGGTTCACCAAACCCTTGCGACGATCGAGCCGGCGAAACGGGTTGTGTCCGCTTCGGACCGAGCTCCTCGCGGCATCATGCGCTCTTGCCCTGCTCTGTAGAAGCGCAATAAGGCGGACCGTGAAGCCCACTTAAATGGCAATGAGGACGGTTTCGTCGTGCCTGCACTTTGCGCATTCAAAGGTACGCAGATCAAAACCAGGCTTGTCCGGTTCGACGCAGACCAACCTCATCGCTGTGCGGCATCTCGAGCAGTTATGAATTCTGCAGTCTGTAACACTGAGCCTTGGATTGGATTGAGTTGACAGCATGATACTCCCCTTAAGACCCAGGCGGGAGCGCGACACTCTCAGTCACCGATTGTTGCCTATGCTAGCCCGTCCTATTCGTGAGAGTGCGGCTTTTGGGCCCGATTGATGCGGCCGCACATCTTGTCTGACGAGGCGCACAGGATTGCCTTCGGCTTTTCGCCGCCTGACGA
>NZ_JASAUS010000433.1:0-2072 GCF_029953005.1 Bradyrhizobium sp. Mp27
GCGTCGCGAGACAGTCGAGCATCCGTTCGGCACGATGAAGGCCCGCATGGGAGCGACGCACTTCCTCACCAAAACCCTTCCGAAGGTCGCCGCTGAGATGGCACTCTCCGTGCTGGCCGACAATCTGACTCGGATCATGAACATCATCGGAACCAAGCGGCTAATCGCTGCGATCGCGGCCTGAAACGTCCTCGGCACGTAACTCTCAGAACCGACCTCCCGTGAAACCGTTTTTTACACGGCCAAGACCCGAACCGGACATAGCCCGTCATCATCTTGTGCCGTCGCTTACAGTCATGCCCTAAGGAAAGAACACGATTGTCGCGTCGTCGGTGGTCTGCCCGACCTCTCTGAGGTCATGCTGAGGTGCCTGAGGAATTGCCGTCGATTGGCCGGGCAAGACGAGCATCGAATTCGGGGGTGAACCGGCAAGGTCAAGAAGAAGGCCCTGGAGTTGCCTACCAAACTCGATAGCGACAGCGTAAATCAAGAGCATTCCCCAGCGGTGTGGCGGCGGGAAATCATGAGAGCCGCCTCGCCAAGGAGGTGGAACATCATTCGAGATCGAGGCTCCCTCCCATTGGATGGGACGCAAATCGCCAGGGCACAAAAATGAGTTTTCGGCAGTCATTGTTCCAACCGTGATTCCGTATTCGATTTCGTCGATTTGGAAATCCCATCGAACGCGCAATGCGGCTCTCTTATTAAGAGAATATGTTTGGGGGGTGCCCGGCGGTACTCTCAGCCAGCCGTCGTAGCCGTCACAAGAGAATTGGGTGGCGCGCGTCAAGGTCGCCATGCCGTAAGCAGAAGCTGCCACCGCGCTTGCGAAGCACTGCTCTGCTGCTTGAGTGAGCCGCGCGGATGCGCTGAAGCGACGGCCGGACGTGTTGAACTCGCCGCCGAGCAGGCTGCGCGCCTGACCCCGCAACGACTGCTCGTCGAGTTCGATCGGCAAATCGGCGTTCGGAGTCCACACCCGGGCGAAGCGCGCCATCCGGCCTTGCAGGTCGGGGCCGTCGAACAGGAAGAGCTCGACGAAGGGACGCCAATTGTTAAGCCACACTTGGGATATCCGACGATCGATATGGCGCGACTGCAGCTCTTTTTCGGGCCAGACGAATTCATCTTGCCAGGGATTGAGCCAGACGCCCCCCGGATTGGCGCCTGGAAATATTACTGGAACGTCGGCGGGGGAAACAATGATGGCCGGATCCCTTAACCCGGCGGGCGCGGCGACATGCGGTTCGTAGTCGAGCGTCAGTTTGTAGGCGAAGTCTGGGCCGAGAATGAGGTCAGCGGCGTCCCGACCTTCTCGCCACAGAGCGAACTGCTCGAACACCGTGAAGAGTTCTTTACGCTGATCCATGGTACGGGCGTCTCGCGCCCGAGCGCCCAGAACCGCCAGAAACTCCGCGACCGAGGCAGACTTGCCAACAAGTGCCTGCACCCATTCGGGGGGGTCTCGGATGAGATCCCGGGGCATCGAAGTTCTTTCTTGCGCAGAAGAAACGTTGCGGAAATATGCAACGCCATCGCGGAAGACCACCTCTGGATCGTGTTCACCGACGCTTTTGCTTTGCATGGCTTGATCCTCCACAAGCATTCTGCCGGTCCCCGTAGACGAGACTAGCACTGCACATCGTTCGCGACTGTGAAATAAGGCACATAGCTGCCCGGACGGCGCGACGGCACGTCCACACATGGCCCTTAGCCGAACAAGGCTGAGACCATTGTAGTGTCGGCTATCGGCGGCAGACCGGACGCGGGGCCGTGCTCACTTCGACAGCCGCTTGTGACCCCAAGCGGACTTCTGTTGATCTAGATCAACATGAGCGGCGCGAGACTTCGTGTTCTTGCGTCCTTGTGGCGGCAGCCCTCTCCAGATCCCTGTAGATCAGCATCAAGGACAACCTCGATGAGATGTAGATTGATCAGTCTGACGTTTGCTGTCTCGATATTTCCAATCGTTGCGAATGCGCAGGTAACCATTGATATGGGCAAGATCATATGTAGCCAATATCTTGCTATGCCGCAGTCACAGTCAGATAAGTTTTCTGCCTGGATGAGCG
>NZ_JASAUS010000434.1:0-2055 GCF_029953005.1 Bradyrhizobium sp. Mp27
CGTCAGGCGGCGAAAAGCCGAAGGCAATCCTGTGCGCCTCGTCAGACAAGATGTGCGGCCGCATCAATCGGGCCCAAAAGCCGCACTCTCACGAATAGGACGGGCTAGCTTCAAGGCCGGGTAGATATGGTGCAACCCATAGCTCGATATGCAAGTGGGTCGGAATGCTGATACCTGCCCTTGATCTGTGGATGTAGTTCAGCCGCAACTTCCACGTCTGACCTCGCAATGTATCTGCCACCCCACATCTCGATGATGTTCTTTAAGAGGTAAGTTGGCTTTGCGAGCCTCTTTGTCGTGGTTTGCGCATCAAACCACTCAAACGCGATCCTGATGCAGTCATCGTGTTCATGCACATTGGTCGGCTGTTGGTATCGGACGCGTTTTTTGGCCTCGGAGATTTGTTCAGTGGTGAGCATACGAGATCATCCTCGTCGCGTCCGCCGCATTGCTAGCCTTGCTACAGACCGTCGATAAATGTCGGGCCCGTTTCCGCAGCACTACGGACGCCTTTGCTCGCGAACAAGCGCGCAGCGGCTTCCCGCCCCCGCTCGTATCCTCTACCATAGCCCAAGCGCCAAGCAAGAAAACCGCTGACGCAAGCTATCAATACGAACGCACACCCAATTACAAAAAGAGAGGGGGCTGCTTGCGGCACAATGCATTCAGGGGTCATTGCGCCTGATCCATCGTCGGGCGCGAGTTGTCCTTCCCGCATTTCACCTCGATTAGATCAAACAGATCTGAACCTCCAACATTCATAAAATTCCGGCCCACTGAAAGTGCCGCCAAACTTACGGAGGTTGTATTGCCGACGTCGAAGGTTGTGGGTGACCCCACATACCATCGGCCGTCCGATCGCTTTGAAAATGCAGAACAGTCGATCGTATTGGACTGTGCGTCCTGCGCGAAAGCCGCGCTCATGAGAGCAATCGGAGGCAATAGGATGCAAGCAATATTCTTCAGCATGGCATGGACCACCAATGAAGGGAGACACCATATGCTGAGGCACTCGCTCCGAGCTAACAAGCTACCAAAAGTTGGAGGGAAGCCATTCTGGAGCATCGCGACGTACAGTGACAATCTCTTGGCTCTATCTGAGTGCAGATGACCAAGACTCTCGGTGCGGTGGGGTCAAACCCCGCCCCACCCGGTTAGCCAAACGGCTCAGTCGACGGCGTGGGCCGACGAACCTCTGCAACAACGTCGTCCTCCGGGCCACGAATGATGACGACGAATCGATGGTTAAACGAATCCTCCACTGAGCCGCCGACCACGGTGCAGGGGCGCCAGGCTTTGCGTCCGGCACCGTTGCGGCGGGCTGACCTCGGCCTCGGACTGCGGCGACAGGAGTTCGCCCACAAGGTCGACCGCGCCAGCGTGCCGGACGATTGGTTTCGGTTTGGGTTTTGGCTGCTGAGTGACCCAGCCCAACAGCGCGCGACGCTCCTCCTGGCCCAAGGGATTGGCCTCTGCTTGCGCGGCAGCTTGGCGGTCGAGAAGCTCGCGCTGTTTTTCCAGTAGCGCCGCGTATTTCGGGTGCACTTCGCGGATGCGATCGATCAGGGCGGGTTCGGAGTTTTTAGCCAATTGATTGACTCTCGATAGGTACGCACACGTGGCGCGATGGTGGGGTGGAAGGTTAGTCGGCAGGGGTTAGTGGTTGGCGTGAACGTTGTGCTCGATTGCCACAACGACCGGCCTGCCATCGCGTTCGCCGATTTCAAAAAGAACGCGCGTCCCGATTGCGGCGGCCACGCCAGCGCGCTGCAGGTCATTGAGCCTGCAAAAAACGCGAACGCCGCGCCGGTCATCGCGCGCAACGAAAGCGTAGCGCTTCGACTCGTTGATGTGGACGATCCGACCAGCGATCGGCCTGTTGCTGAGCCCCGCGTCGGCAGGGTGCTGCGCTTCAGGTTGATGATAAACGTGGTCTTTGTCGAGCAGCCACAAGCATCAGACGGAGAAGCGCAGCATGAAACATTACGCTGGACTGGACGTGTCGGTCAAAGAGACGTCCCTGTGCATTGTCGACGAAACGGGCCGCATTTGCCG
>NZ_JASAUS010000435.1:0-2047 GCF_029953005.1 Bradyrhizobium sp. Mp27
CGAGGTCGAGGTGAAGGAGCGCAAGGATCGCGTTGATGACGCGATGCATGCGACCCGCGCGGCGGTCGAGGAAGGCATCGTCCCGGGCGGCGGCGTCGCCCTGCTCCGTGCTTCCGAGCAGCTCAAGGGTCTGCGCACCGAGAACGACGACCAGAAGACCGGCGTCGAGATTGTGCGTAAGGCGCTGTCCTGGCCGGCCCGCCAGATCGCGATCAACGCCGGCGAGGACGGTTCGATCGTGGTCGGCAAGGTCCTCGACAACGAGCAGTACTCTTTTGGTTTCGACGCCCAGACAGGCGAGTACAGCAACCTCGTTTCCAAGGGTATCATTGACCCGGCCAAGGTCGTGCGCATCGCGGTCCAGAACGCCTCTTCGGTGGCCGGGCTGCTGATCACGACGGAAGCGATGGTTGCCGAGCTGCCGAAGAAGGCTACGGCTGGTCCAGCAATGCCTGCGGCCCCCGGCATGGGCGGTATGGACTTCTGATCGGCCTCCTTAAATTCTCGATGGCATGCAAAACCCTGGCGATAATGTCAGGGTTTTTTGCAGCGAGCGGTCTGTAGCCTGCCAGTCGACGAAGAATACAGCCCATGGGCCTATCGGCCTATCCATGTGCGCGGCGGCAGGCCCCGGCTCAACTTGCTTGTGACCGTTCCTTGGCGGCGACAGGACCGCGTCCGGCACGACGCGCTGAGGGGATGGAATGTGTCTATGCTAACGATATTTTACGTTGGTCGTCCACTAGGCAGATGGCTGGGTGCTAGGCAGCAGGGCATGAACCCGCGCAGGCGCTCTCGCCGGATGCATGCCGTCGGGTTCGTCAGCTTTTGGACAGCTATTCGGTGTACAATGACTCTTGAAGTTAGCGGCGCGTGGTAGGGACAGCGCTCGCCCCGAGTATGCGTGGGGATTTCGGCGCCGAGTCACGCTCCTGCTAACTTCAACCAGTCGCGCATGCGCGGCAGAGACAGCGTCTGATCCATCCACCCGACCAGCGCCCCCGCTGCTTCCCGCGTAATCGGATCCACGCTACCGGGCGCCGGTCATCCGAATTAGCTAAATACCCCCCATGCGAGCGCTCCGCGCAGGAACTCCTCGTCCAAACTTCGCGATGTCACTCGCACTATTCGGCACTTTAATCCGTGAAAGAGTGCTCCAGCTCGGCGCACAATTCCATTGAGAAGCTTGGAACAACACAGCGCTGCAATATCACTGAGTCAGATCGCGGATGAGGTCCTCACCGAAGCCGTCAATCAAGTCCAGCGACGAGAGAAGGCGGATTGTCGCGGAGCTCGTGGCGAGCGATGACTGGCTTTGAGGCGCCGGTGCGACGGCAAGCCGATGCCCCCGGCAGCAGCTATTTGGTTGGTGAGCTCACTATAAAAGCGGCTGGCGGTGATTCCGAAGCAGATCGGCTCCAGCTAGTGCCGACTCTGTGGATGCTTGGTTGCCGACCGGCCCCCTGAGCGCGATTGGGCGTCGGGTAACGCAACCCTACGAGGAGGTTAGCCTAACGGGCCGCCGGTCCGGCCTGAGAGGAAGCGCAGGCGATTGCTCTGACACGCGATGGCGCGGGGCTCACAAACCTCAGTGACCGGCGAACCTATGTCGCTAAACATTCCCCTCTCTGCACTACTTCCAGAGAACTTCCATCGAGAGCATCGATTGAACATCCACAGAAACCGCGGCGGGTGAAACAAGGCGGGCGATGCGGCTGCCTCGTGTCTACCGATGAGGTTCCGCGCGCGGGAATAGGGCAAGGTCCGTTGCATTGGGATGCCCATACCTGATCCTTTGTGTGACGACCGCCGAAATATCACGTTTGTTCAGGGTGCTATAGCGCTCGGCAAGACTCTTAAACAACCCTCCGACCCGATCTGACGGAACAGTAAATTCGCCATAGTTAGGATCAGAGAGGATCGTCGTTCCATTCGACGTCCCCGCGGGTCACTTCAAATTCCTCCGGGTGTGGTCAGTCAAATTCCTCCACCCGCGAGGCAGGACAAGGGACTGTTAGTTTGAGTTTGTTTCCCGGGCAAGAGCTTC
>NZ_JASAUS010000436.1:0-1993 GCF_029953005.1 Bradyrhizobium sp. Mp27
CTTGATGTCTGTCTTGATGCATGGAACGAGCGTCCCTCGCGTTGTCAAATCCACGCGCGAGTCTCGCTCATCCCGTCCACCTAAACGAGGTGGGGTCGTCGTACCGCTATCAACCTACCGCCATCTTCTCAACCACGTGTGCATCGACATTCGGGTCAGAAAACCTGTCGATCAGCACCAACCCCGCATCTTTCTTCCGATTGAGCAACCAGTCAAAGTGTGCGCAGATTGTGTTGATACCATTGAGGCGCGCCGTATTTGGATCAGTAGCAACGTCATGAAGCACGACATATGCAAGCAGGTGACAGCTGTGCGCAACGCTTAAGTCTATGATGCTTTGCTTGAGCGCGAGAAATTCTTGATGGCTTAGATTTTCTGGACCTGGGTTGAACTTCAGCTTGAACGACCGGTCCACTTTTGCAGCTAGTCTTACCGATTCAACATCGTGGGCTAGCGTTTTCGCTCGCGCTCCATCAACGACTAGTCCAGCGTAAACAAAGAAATCACCCTTCCGTTCCTCAAGATTTGTTTCGTCGGTGTAAAGCAAATGCAATTTGCGCCTCCCGTCATCGAGGGTCAGGTGACGGTCGTACTTGCTTGACTTGCAACGCCGGCGTCCGCGACGACGCCCGGAATATATATTTTCTTAAGTGGCAAGAGCATCTGATAACGAGGCTCGAAGCGTTCATAGTGGTTGAAGACCAGTTCGATTAGCTCCTCGCCGTCGATGAGCCGAAGATTGTCCTTTCCGCGTTCAAACTGTCTTGCTTGTGCCGTGTAGTCGCCGAGAGTAACGAACAGCCCCTTCTCGCGGTTACCGACGTGTCCGTAGAGCTGCGCAACCGCGGGTTGACCAACTGAATTCAAGGTCTGCTTACACTGCACTTTGATTATTGGCTCTTCGAAGCCGAGTTCGTCCTTGTGAGCAATTATGTCGACCCCGCCGTCGCCTGATTTTTGCGTGACGCGAGCATGATAGCCCATGCGTTCCAAAAGATGCGCAATAAACGTCTCAAATTGGTATGGATCGATACTCGACTTAAGGCGCTTGATCACAAAATCGATTGTGAGGTCTTCAGTGCTTGCAGACGCCTCTTCAATTGCTTGTGCGTCAACATCTGCGCTTTCGATAAGCTTGCCTTCAAGAGCCGCAACGAACTCGTCTGCGAAATTCTTAACTTGGAACAGCGTGACAGCTGACCCTATTTCGTGGAGCGCGTTTTGGGAGAAGGTCGCTCGTGGGAGATGCTTCAGCCACTTCACCTGGCGGCGATTTGGAACTTTCTTATCCTTCGAAGGGTCAAATTGGTAGTCTCCAGAAATCTGACCCATGTTTACCATGCGATCGTGTTTGGACGGGTAGATGACTAAATCGCCCTTTTGCATTTCGTTGGCGAATTTAAAGAGTGTTCCCGCGACGACGGGGATGGCACCTGGCTTCGCGTCAGGATAAGCAGCCGCGACCGCCTGCTTGAATGCCTCACGGTTTGCTTGAAGTTTGGATAGATCGCCGACTTTCGACCACCCAATTGCAATGAAGCCTTCTTTGACTGGGCTATCCCCATGGGTTCTATCCATGTGAATTCCCCAGATCGGTCGTTCGTCTGCCATTGCCCCTCCAATCACCCTACCACCGTCGCTGGCTCAATCAGCTCTTGCGACGCTTCGAAATTCGCCGTTTCCCACCTGCTGACTGCTCAATGACGTCATGGACAGCGTATATTTTATAGAGAACTGGTTCTCCTCGCGCGGCGCTTGTTTCGCCATCCACGACATAAGCCATTCTGAATGGGTTCTCTGGTTGATCGAGGATCGCTGCCTTTACCTTTGCACTCATGAAACGAAGCTTGACTGGCTTGAGCGAGAACTTTTCGATTACCCCTGAGCTATGGCGGAATCTGGGTGATGACGGTGTGAGGAAGGCGGCGTATCGAGGCGGGTGACGAGCCTGCCAGAACCTCTCGAGGAGAGCGATACGCCATGACCGAGACTA
>NZ_JASAUS010000437.1:0-1992 GCF_029953005.1 Bradyrhizobium sp. Mp27
CGCGCCACCGCGCGTTCCTTCACCAAGCCCATCGAGCACCCCGCACTTCCGAATCAGGTGCTCAACAACGAATCACAACAGATTCTACTGATTCAAGATTTCGGCCGCGGCGCCCCGCTCAAATCCGACGTCAAATGTGGGTAATTGAAAGATCTCTTTGCCGCTTACAATGCGCGCGCGGCCAAGCCGAGAATCTGATCAAGCTGCATATGACGCAGCTCGCCTCCGACCGCACCAGCTGCCGTTCGGCGCTCGCCAACCAGGTCCGTCTCGCGCTCCATACGGCCGCTTATTGGCTGATGCTGACCGTGCGCGAGGCGATTCCCAAAGTCCGGGAATTGGCCGCTGCCGAGTTCGCGACGCTGCGTCTTCGTCTCTTGAAAATCGCTGCCCGTGTGGTCGAGACCACGAGCCGCATTCGCCTTGCGTTTGCCGCGGCATGTCCCGAGCCGACCTGATCCGCCGTTTGCCAGGCGCGCTGCTGCCGCTCGGTCCTTGACCGGCGGGGCGTCCGCCCCCCGTTCACCCACCCCATCCCTCAAGCGCGTTGCAAAGTACGGGTCGTCAGGCGGTGAAAAGCCGAAGGCAATCCTGTGCGCCTCGCCAGACAAGATGTGCGGCCGCATCAATCGGGCCCAAAAGCCGCCCTCTGACGAATAGGCCGGGCTAGCAGTTGACGGTGCTCAGACCGTGTAGCGGCACACGGTATATGCATGTATATGCATGTATATGTAAAGAAATGCGACAGATGCGTTAATAGAATTGCAGAATCCTACATGTCGAACGCGATGCTCAAATCCAGCTGCGCCCCCCCGAATTTACCGCCCCCCAACGCCTTTCCCGAAGACCCCGGGTCGCTGGCTGCCAAAGAGGTCGCGCGACTGAGCATTCTTGACGGCATGCGGGGAATTGCTGCCATCTGTGTCGCCGTTTTACATTTTTATGAACCCTTTCAGTTCGGTCCTCAGAACCGGATTCCTCACGGTTATCTCGCTGTAGATTTTTTCTTTTGCTTGTCAGGGTATGTAATGGCATTTGCCTACGACCCTTCTCGCGTAGAATTGTCACCCACAGAACTTATTAAAAGGCGTCTGATACGACTGCATCCGCTCGTCGTAATTGGCTCCTTGTTGGGCTTCGTTGTGGTTGTAATCGGACGATTCTATGCGCCTATGGCTGCCGCGTTATTCAATTTTAGTGTCACGGAGTTTTTTATTCTCCTCACCTGCAGCGTACTTCTGTTGCCGCACTTATTTGTCCACGATCCCAGCTTTCCTATTTTTCCTTTTGTCGCTCCCGCCTGGTCATTGCTTTGCGAGTATGTGGCGAGCCTAACGTTTGCTCTTTGTCTGCGCCAACTATCGCTTCGATGGTTGCTAGCGATGCTCGCCTTCGCCGCGGTTGCAACGGCATACACGTGCTACGATTTCGGAAGCCTAAACGGCGGTTTCGACCGCAGAACCTTCTGGATTGGCTTTGTACGGGTAGGTTTTTCATTTATCGCGGGCGTTGTTGCTTGCCGTATTGGCAGGCAACCGCTGTTGCCAGGGGCAGCATATTACCTTCCGCTTATCATGCTTGCGACCTTTTTTTGGCCCTTCCTTTGGAAGCCCTACGATTTCCTGATCGTCACAATCGTATATCCGCTCCTTGTTTGGCTGGGCGCTAATGCAATCGGGAGTCCATCGATCAACCGTTTTAGCGAGTTTATCGGAGATCTTTCATATCCGCTTTATATGACCCACTACGTTCCACTCATGCTATTGTTCGGCGGAACTTCGGCAGGTTGGGTTGCGCAGATCCATGCAGCGCTAGCGGTACCAAGCATGACTCTAGTTGCAATCGCTTTTAGCTTTCTTGTTAAGCGATATATCGACGAACCGAGAGCTATGGCGGAATCTGGGTGATGACGGTGTGAGGAAGGCGGCGTATCGAGGCGGGTGACGAGCCTGCCAGAACCTCTCGAGGAGAGCGATACGCCATGACCGAGAC